>CAYNIU010000149.1:0-5759 GCA_964397365.1 uncultured Methylomarinum sp.
AGGAAAAACATATTGATGCCCTGATTGAACGAACCAAAACCCTGTTGGGCGATACCCAGTATCGGGATATGTTTCAGGCCGGCCTTAATGAAATTCTGGACGATATTAAAGTTGATCTGGAAGAATTCGGGGTGAGCTATCAACACTGGTTTTCTGAGCGTCTGTTAATGGATAACGGCGCTATCAAAGAAGCCTTGAATAGACTTGAAGAAGGCGGCCATCTTTATGAAAAAGACGGCGCAATCTGGTTTGCATCCAGCAAACTCGGTGATGAAAAAGATCGCGTGGTGGTGCGTGATAATGGCCAAACCACCTATTTTGCCTCTGACATTGCTTACCATATGAACAAACTGGATCGTGGCTTTGATGAAATCATCAATATCTGGGGAGCAGACCACCACGGTTATATTCCTCGCGTCAGAGCCGCCATGCAAGCATTAGGCGCGGATGAATCCAAATTAAAAATCCTGCTAGTGCAATTTGCCATTCTTTATCGTGGAACGGAAAAAATCCCCATGTCCACACGCTCCGGTGAATTTGTCACCCTCCGGCAACTCAGAAACGAAGTCGGTAAAGATGCCGCACGTTTTTTTTATGTCATGCGTAAATCCGAGCAGCATATGGATTTCGACCTGAAACTGGCGACCTCAAAAAGCAACGAAAATCCGGTTTATTATGTACAGTATGCCCATGCCCGGGTTTGCAGCGTATTGCGTCAACTTGATGAAAAAGGCTGGGATCGGAATCATCTCCAAGGAATGGAACACCTGAATTTACTGACAGAAGATCACGAATCAGCATTGATTACCTCTCTTTCAAAATATCCTGAAATTTTGCAGCGCGCAGCTCTTCAGCATGGGCCGCATCAACTGATTCATTACTTACGAGAGTTAGCCAACCTGTTTCATACTTATTACAATGCCCATCAATTTCTGGTTGAAAACGACAAGTTACGTGATGCCCGGCTGAATTTGATCTGTGCTGTCAAACAGGTTCTGGCAAACGGCCTTGGCCTGTTAAAAATCAATACGCCTGAATCAATGTAATGCCTAGAGACTACAAACACAGGGCGCAACCCCAAAAAGCGATCCATCCCAAAAGCAGCGTAGCCTGGTGGAAATGGCTGTTGGTTATTGTGCTAATTGGCGTATTTGCAGTCTTTTTGAATTATTTACGCACATCTGTTCCGGCTAATAAACCCGTCGCATCGACAGCCATTACAAAAAAATCAATCGTTAAAAAAACCAGGAAAAAACCCAAACATCAGGACACCCCCCCCGAAGAACCTCGTTACGACTTTTATACTATATTGCCAAAAGCAGAAGTTGTCGTACCGGATTATGAAATCAAAACCCGTACCCGGGAAGAACGCATTGGTAAAGGCAAAACCACCCAATATCTGCTTCAAGCCGGTTCTTTTCGGAAATTTGCCGAAGCCGATAAACTTAGGGCTAGACTGGCGCTCATGGGTATAGAGTCTCGCGTGGAAAAAGCCCACGTCGGTACGGTCATCTGGAATCGTGTCAAAATAGGTCCTTTCAGACATTCATCCAGTGTTTCCAGCATCAAAAAACGTTTAAGACAAAACGGCATTGATGTTATTGTGACCGAAAAAGAGCATTAAAAAACCAACCCGGACAGACTTTATCAGCATAGTTGGCAATGATTTTCATGCAATGTTGTTTCTGTTGCTTATCATCTTTTTTATTACTCAACAATTGCGTTTCATGTAGCTGAATTTAACAGTTACAGGGTTTAAATCGGCCTTAATTTCACACACATTCCTGATGAACAGCTTATTTTCTTAAATGCCCACTACCATAAGCCACCCATTTATAGCTGGTCAATTCATCTGCTCCGACTGGCCCACGTGCATGGAGTTTATCCGTGCTAATACCGACAACAGAACCAAGACCATAATCGCCACCACCCGACAATCTTGTTGAAGCATTAATCAGCACTGAAGCAGAATCGACTCGTTGTTCAAATCGTTGCGCTTTATCCAGACTTTGCGTAACGATGCTGTCAGTATGGCCGGAACCATAGACATTGATATGTTCGATAGCTTCATCAATCCCCTCAACTATTTTAATGGCCAATATTGGCGCCAGATATTCGCTATGCCAGTCCTCTTCAGTCGCTAGAATAATGTCCGACAAAATTTTTCTGGTTTCAGTACAGCCTCTAAGTTCAATATTATTTTCGGTGAAGGCTGCGAATAATGCCGGTAAGATTTGATCCGCACAGTGTTTATCAATCAGCAAGGTTTCCAGTGCATTACAAACCTGGATGCTCTGACATTTTGAATTGATTGCCAATTTAATCGCTTGTTCAGGTTCAGCATCTTCGGCAATGTAAAGATGACAAATACCATCATAGTGCTTTATAACCGGGATTCGCGTACCTTCGGCAATACGTTTGATTAACCCTTTACCGCCTCGTGGAATCAAAATATCGACATATTCATCCATTTTCAGCAATTCGCCGACAGCTTCATGCCCGGGAGTGCGGATTATCTGTATGCTGTGAGCGGGCAAACCGGCTTCGATCACGCCTCTAATCATGGCATCAGTCAGCAGGATATTGGTTTGAATGGCTTCTGACCCACCTCGCAGAATAACGGTATTTCCACTTTTAATACAAACACAGGCCGCATCAGTTGTTACATTGGGTCTGGATTCATAAATTATGCCAATGACACCAATTGGAACTGATTTTTTATAAACCTTTAAACCGGCCGGATTACTATGACCATCCAGAATACGGTTTAATGGATCAGGTCGTTCAGCCATTTTTTTCAGGCGCGTCAGCATATACTGAAAAACCTTTTCATCAATAGTCAGGCGTTTACTCATGACATCAGATAAACCTGACCTTCTGGCAATATCGACTTCACGGGCATTTGTTTCCAATACCTGCACCTTAATGGAGACCAGCGCCTCAATCATGTTAATGATGGCCTGATCCCTGATAGCCGCTGATGCTGATAATAATTGCCGTGATGCCTGTCGGCTTTGTTTTGCTATATCTGAAACTGTACTGATAGCCATATTACATTTTTACGATACCCGCTTTTTCAGCCAAATAGCGATAATATTTAATCGCCTGATTTTTCCAAAAAACTCAGCTCATTTTCCCATAAATGAATCAACAGTCAACATGAACCATTGTTTCCTGATATTTAACAACACATCTGCCTATGATCTAGCAGCGATGAGCTGGTTCTCAGTTGATAACAGTCGTGGAGAAGTCGGTTCAGGTATAAACTTGGCCTGTTTATTTAGAGTGCTAATATCGTTTGCCACTCGGGTATTGATAAAGCGTATTTTTTTTCAACCGTACTACAATCCAGTACTGAATATTTTGCTCTTCTTGCAGGAGTCGGATATTCATCAGTCATGATGGAGTTAAGCTCTGCAAGTTTCTGAGAAGGATTTTGGATTTCAAGACACTTTTTAATGGCGCAGGCAAACTCATACCATGTTGCCTTTCCAGCCGCCGTGAGATGATAAACGGCTGATTGGAAGTCTCCGTTTTGCCGTTCAATTACTATTTTTTTAACAATTCTGGCTGTAGCTTCGGCAAGAAATGCGGCTGAAGTAGGCGTACCAGTCTGATCATTGACTATTCCCAACTCCTCTTTTTCCTGTATCAAACGTATCATGCTATTCAAGAAGTTATGTCCGCGTCGGCTATAAACCCAGGCTGTTCTGAGGATCAGATAATCACCACCTATATTTTGTATTGCTTGCTCTCCGGCCAGTTTGGTTCGTCCGTATGCATTGACAGGATGAGTTTTATCATCTTCTCGGTAGGGGCGAGTTTGCTGGCCGTCAAATACATAGTCGGTTGAATAATGTATCAACAAGGCGCCGATTTTACTGGCTTCTTCCGCCAGAGTACGAGGTGCAACTGCATTCACTGTATAAGCCAACATTTCTTCGTCTTCCGCTTTATCTACAGCGGTATAGGCGGCAGGATTGATGATAATATCGGGACGATATTTCTGTATAATGACTCTTAGGCTTTCCGGTTCCGAAAAATCCGCATCTGTCCTGATCAAACCTTTCAGTTCACCGAGTCCCTGTAAACCTCTCATCAATTCGTATCCTAGTTGCCCTGTAGTGCCAGTTACCAGTATTTTACTCATGCAAACAACTCCGCACCCTTAAGAGGAATGCCTTGACGGTCTTTGTCCGATAATTTTATATCTTCTTCTGTTTCAGGCCATTTTATCGCCAGTTCCGGGTCATTCCAGCAGATACAACGTTCATATTGCGGTGCATAATAGTTCGTCGTCTTATAAAGAAAATCCGCAGTTTCCGATAACACTAGAAATCCATGAGCAAAACCTTCAGGCACCCAGAACTGCCGATGATTTTCAGCGCTTAATTCCACACCAACCCATTGACCAAATGTTGAAGATGAACGGCGTATATCTACGGCCACATCATAAACTTTTCCACTAATAACACGCACCAACTTACCCTGTGGCTGCTGAATCTGGTAATGGAGTCCCCTGAGTACACCTTGGGTGGAACGGGAGTGATTGTCTTGAACGAAAGTAGGTTTAATACCCAGCCGTTGTTCAAATTGGAGTTGATTGTAACTCTCCATAAAAAAACCCCGCGCATCGCCAAATATTTTAGGTTCAAGAATTTTGACATCAGCAATTTTTGTCTCGATAATTTGCATACTATTTTAGCGCTCCTCCATTAGCTGGAATAAATATTGACCATAATCATTTTTTTTCAAGGGTTCGGCCAGGGCTTTTAACTGTTGATGATCAATCCAGCCTTTACGCCAGACAATCTCTTCTATACAGGCGACTTTCAAGCCCTGGCGCTGTTCAATAGTCTGAATAAATTGCGATGCATCCAGTAACGATTCGTGTGTACCCGTATCCAGCCAGGCCATTCCTCGTCCCATCATTTCAACTGATAATTGATTCTGCTCCAAATAACGTCGATTGACATCAGTAATTTCCAGTTCGCCTCTGGCAGAAGGTTTAATAGATCGGGCAATTTCTAACACTTGATTATCGTAAAAATACAAACCTGTTACTGCGTAACGTGATTTTGGTTGTTGTGGTTTTTCTTCCAGAGAAACGGCCAGACCATCAGCATCAAATTCTACAACACCATAACGTTCAGGATCGTTTACCGGATAAGCAAATACGGTGGCTCCCTGTTGCTTTTGCACAGCATTATGTAATAGTTTTTCTAGGTCGTGTCCATAAAACAGATTATCGCCCAAAATTAAGGCGCAAGCATCATGACCAATAAATTCATCACCAATAAGAAATGCTTGTGCCAGACCGTCAGGTGAGAGTTGTACTGCATATTGCAGGGAAATTCCCCACTGCTCGCCACTTCCCAATAATTGCTCAAAACGACCAATATCTTCCGGTGTTGAAATAATCAGAATGTCATTGATTCCTGCCAACAACAAAATACTCAACGGATAGTAAATCATCGGTTTATCGTAGATCGGCAGCAGTTGTTTGGAAACGGTCAATGTGACCGGGTGTAAGCGCGAACCCGCTCCGCCGGCCAAAATAATACCTTTCATATTGACTCCGTTAGTCCCAGTCTTTCGCGTTGATAACTGCCATCCTGGATGTGTCTACACCAATTTCGGTTATTTAAATACCAGGCTACAGTTTTACGAATACCTGTCTCAAAGGTTTCTTCCGGATGCCAGCCTAGGTTCTGTTTTATTTTATCGGCATTGATTGCGTAGCGTTGATCATGCCCCGG
>CAYNIU010000150.1:0-5744 GCA_964397365.1 uncultured Methylomarinum sp.
CATTAAAAATATTGACAGTTCTCGATCCAAATTAGGTGCGGTTCAGAACCGTTTTTCCCAGACTATTGGCAATTTGCAATCATCTATTGAAAATAACTCGGCGGCAAGATCGCGTATTATGGATGCTGATTTTGCCGCAGAAACTGCGAATCTAAGTCGAAATCGTATTCTGCAACAGGCGGGAACCGCGATGTTGGCTCAAGCGAATCAGTCGTCTCAGTCAGTTTTGAGTTTGCTCAGATAATGGTAAAATATAAGTGAATGAACGGCTTGTGGAAAGAGGGGGAGCTATGGCAATTGAGATTTCAAATGTAGTCAAATTCGTTCCCGTATCTACTACTGCAAAAAAGGATCAGCCAGCGGATGGTGATCCTCCCATCCGTGGGGGTAAGAGTCGTATGGGGAGTAAATCTTATCTGGAACAGCAAAATATGCCAGATAAGACAAACGCTCTCGTTGCTGATAAAGAGCAGAAAAAATTGCAGGGATCGGTTTCGTTAAAAGAGTTAAGGGATGCTGCTGATAAAGGCAATACGGCATTACAGGCGGTCAATCGAAGTCTCCAGTTCCAGGTGGATGATTCAACTAAGGAAATGGTTATCAAAGTGGTTGACAAAGATACGGGAAAGGTAGTGAGGCAAATACCCAGTGACGAGGCCTTGGCCTATATTAAGCAATTGCAGGAGCTAGAAGGTAAGCATGGCGCTATTATACAGGGTCGGGCCTGATTGAAAGATAATGCATTAGGAGGGTGTGATGGCTATATCATCGGCAACAGGTTTAGGTAGTGGTATTGATATTAATAACCTGGTTAGTCAATTAGTGACGGCGGAAGGCCAACCTGCTTTTGATGCCTTGAAGCGTCAGGAGTCGTCGGTTCAGGCGCGCCTCAGCGCATTGGGTACATTAAAAGGCGCATTGTCTGATTTTCAAACGGCTGTCAGCAAGTTTAAATCAGGCGATATTTTTAATACGCTGACGGCGACTTCCGCTAATGAAAGCCTGGCGACTGTTACCACATCCGCTGGAGCTGTTTCCGGGAGTTATTCGCTGGAAGTAATGCAATTAGCAAGCGCTCAGAAATTAATTTCAGGAGGCGCGGGTTTTTCAGGTCTTAATGCAGTGGTCGGTAGCGGTACTTTAAATATTTCAAGCGGTAGTAATTCGTTTTCGTTAACAATAGATGCGACCAATAATACACTGTCAGGCATTCGTGATGCCATCAATGGGGCAACGGGTAATACTGGTGTTAATGCAAGTATTATTAATGTTGATGATGGTGCAGGCGGTACAGTGTCCAAGTTGATTTTATCTTCCAGGCAACCGGGTTCTGCAAATGAAATAGCAGTTACCGCCGTGGATAGTGATGGCAATAATTCCGACATGTCCGGCTTGTCTCAGCTTGTTTATGATCCGAATGGCTCGGGAACTGTAAATATGGTTCAGCAGACGGCAGCACAGGATGCCATTATAAAAGTGGATGGTCAAACAGCGACCCGGAGTAGTAATTCATTGACCGATGTGGTTCCAGGTCTTTCCATAGACTTGAAGGCGGCACAAGTTGGTACCGTCTTTAATGTTAATGTGGCGCTTGATGAAAAAGCCGTGACTTCATCAGCAACAGAGTTTGTTGCGGCCTATAACAAGTTGAACTCGGTTATGAAAAACCTTGGTCGGTTTAATGCTGACAGCAAAAATGTAGGGGCTTTGTTGGGGGATTCAACTTTGCGTAGAGTACAAAATCAAATTAGACAGGCAACTAGCGGAGTCGTATCTTCTGCAACAAGTGATATCAATTCACTGGGTATGGCAGGAATTGAGATTGACAGATATGGCGTAATGTCGCTGGATAGCAGTAAATTTAACGATATTATCAAAGGTAATTTATCGGCTTTAAATGAAGTGTTTTCATCCAGCGATGGGGTTGCCACTCGCCTGGATTCTTCATTAACAGAGAATTTACAGTCTGGTGGCGCTTTTGATACCCAGACGACTTCATTAAATGATCGCCTTCGTTCTATTAGCGATAAAAGAGCACAGGTTCAATTACGTTTGGATAATGTACAAAAGGTATTGAAAAAACAATTCTTGGCTATGGATTTAGCAGTGGGACAATTTCAATCAACCGGTGCGTATCTAGCGCAACAATTGCCATTACTGGCTAACTAACAGGATTGGGAGAGGATAGGTATGTATCCAGCAGCTTACGCACAAAGAGTGAATCAATACACTAGTGTTCAAACAGAAACTCATCTGACTGATGCGAGTCCTCACCGCTTGATTCAGATGTTGATGGAGGGTTTTTTGGCGAGAGTCAATTCGGCAATTGGCGCCGTGGAACGCAAAGATTATGAGGCTAAAAGTTTATATATTTCCAAGGCAGCTGCCATCATAGGGGGACTAGACGAGGCGCTTGATAAAGAAAAAGGCGGTGAAATTGCTGAGAATTTATCTGATTTGTATACCTATATCAAAGCGCGGCTATTAGATGCCAGTAGAGAAAATAGTACGGAAATATTAACCGAAACAAGCTCTTTGATGCGAGAAATAAAGTTAGCCTGGGATGTGATTGAAGCTTGAATTACTGATTAAATGATAGAAAAATTGGCCGAATACTCCCATAATATTGACCAGGCAATTGCTCGAAAGGAATGGGAGGCGTTGTCTGAATTATTGGAGCAGCGGCAACAGTTTCTGGAATCGTTTTTTGCGCTACCAATAGAGAACAAGGCGCAAGCGAGACAGGAAATTGAGCGATTATTGGAAAGAGACAAAGAGTTTATTGAACTGCTTAATCATTTAAAACAACAGGTTTCGGAGCAGTTGCTTCAGCTGACAAGAGGACGGGAAACCGTTAAAAAATACATGGAATGAAAGAGCAAGGTATTTTCTGCGTGGTTTAAGTTGATGTTGTAAGTGATCTATTTCACTATTCTTGGTATATTTTTAAGGCGGAGTACCGTAAGATTATTTATCTTTTTTATCAATTGCTAAATCAATTGGTTTTTGCATGGAGTTCTTCTTTTAATCTTAAAGCTGCACCTTTCATCTTGTCATCATTTTCTATCAGATACTCTAAAATAATTTCCGCGCTATCTGTCAGTTTGTTATCAATTAATAGGTGTGCCAGTTTTAACTGAACTATAGAATCGCCTGGAAATTGTTCAATATAGCTACTGTATGAGTCAATTGATTCTTTTATTAAACCATTTATGCGACATATTTCTGCATAAAAAGGCAGATAGACAAGTGAAAGTTGTGACAGACATTGTAATGCAAGATAAGCGTGATCAATATCATCGGCGGCAATGCTTAAAGAGGTGATTCTGAGTAAAGCATTTTCGTGTAATACTGTTGCATCGTTGTCGATAATCTTATGATAGGCGGTTACGGCCAGATCTGGCCGGTTTTGTAATTCAGCTATGTAACCTTCAATTAATGCACAATAAGGATCAATATCATCTTTTTCTGCATATTCAACATGTTGATTTAAAGTGTTTTTCAGGTCTTGGAGTTCTTCAAGCTTTTCGTGTTTGAAGAGTATTTCGGCTCTTTGTTTTAAGGTTGTGAAATTGGAATGGCTTTTTGCCCGGGCTAGATGCTGGGTTTCTTTGTTTTCCAGTATTTGATTAAAGTTTTTTTCCAATTGATAGAATGTCTGCTTTATTTCCTGGGGCAGAGGCTGTTTGTGATGCTGAAGCCAGACACGGCCGCGTCCTGGACAATCATCTTTTTTCCATTGTTTGAAAATAAGGTCGAAATCGGGATGGGATGAATTTTCTTCAATTCGAGAGATTAAGCGCTCTATCGAATCCTCAATAATATTTAATAATGCTGATGCGCCATCGCGGTAGGCCTGGTAATAAATTTTTCCCAATTCTTCGGCATCCTCGGCTGTTAGATCGTTATCTTCAAAAGGCCGTGTGATTTTAATGAAGCGTCTTACGCTAAAATGTTTGAGGACTTTACTGAACTTCCGATACTCTCGATTTAATTTTTTTTCGATGTGATCCAGTTTTTTTTTATCTTTGTAGTTTTCGATAATGCCTTGGGCGTTGTACATTTTATGATTAATTGATAGGGCTTTTTCAGCCAGGCGATAAATGGTTTTTATTTGAAAGGCTGCGCTTTTTAATTCATCTAAAATTAACGGCAGGGTGTGGTTCGCAGTTTTTTGTTGTTGCTTGATTTTCTGATTGATAATTTTTGTAATGTCGCTCTTGGGTGAGGTCAACGTTATTTGTTCTGGAGGGATATAGTCGATATTTGCTACTTTTGCGGAATTTTTCGATAAGCTTATAAGTTTACAGTCTTTTTTTATTGATTGAGCTTGATGCGCCAGGGTATTAATGGCGGCTTTAAAATCGCAGCTCGTTGGCGCTTGCGAACCATCATTGGTTTCAACTTGTAATGAGGTTAAATTAAAGCGAGGGCCTGCTTTATGTTCATCACTACCTTGGGCATGGCTGAAGCCTTCGCGGGTAAAACAGAGATCAACGCCGGTTAGCAGTATGCGTTCAAATCCGAAAAGATGAGCTGATGCAATGGCTGTATTAGTCACGGTGGGTCCGGCGCCGTGAAAATTTTTCTGGTTGAGTTTTGACATCCAGGGTAAGCGGTCGCCAAGGTATAGACTTGTACCCGGCCATTGGCTAACCAGGTTTGATATGGTATGGTTTGCGTAAATAAAAATTGGTTTGTTGCTGAATTTAAGCATGTCTTTGCTGATGTCAAAACTGAGATCAGATGGATCCACAGAAAAGATAAAATCAGGCTCTATATGGTGATGCAATAATTGCCGGGCTATTCTTGACACAGCAAAAATAATAATCCTTTGACGATTTTGTTTTATCCAGGGCAAAATTTCATCCAGAGAAGGACCGCCCGCCATAATCACTGCAGTTTGTCCCGAAAATGTATTTTCAAGTAAAGATGCCGGTAATAAAGCGTCAGCAATATTCTCCAATTGTCTTTTGATGAAAGCTTCACAACCTAGGGACATGCTGAATTCCCAATGCATCTGATCCAGTTTTTCAGTGATTAACCAACTCAGTTCGGCATATTCAGGTAAAGCATTTTCTTGTGCACAAAAAGAGTTGATTGAGCTGACGGCGGAAATATAAAAATAATCTGCAATTTTAAATGACTGGGCACACTCTTCCCAATCATTCAGAGTGGTGAAAATAATTTCGGGAGGGCGCTCGTGTGGAATGAGCTGACTATTTTCTAATTGCTTTAAAACCGTGGGAGGTTCAATAAAAATATAGCGCGAACCGTGAGCAATGCCTTTTGAAACCAAGTACTTTGCAAGTAATCCTGAGTCAGAGCCTATGATTATTTTAAGCGAATTTTTTTCAAATAGTGAGTCTGCCAGTTCTGACTCATATAAAGTATAAGCGCTGGTTTTTTCAAAACTGTTACGGTTAATATTGTAAAAATAAGTTTCGCCAAATGGATTTTGTTTAATAGGGCCTGTTGTATCGTTTTCTTCGGATTGATTAGATGCAATATTCATGGTCATTTGTATATATTCCTAAATGGTAATGTACTATCCAATTCCTGTTGTGAGTACTATATAGTCATTTACCTTAGTAATGACATAACCCCCTGTTGTGATTGATTGGCTTGAGCCAGCATGGCAGTTCCCGCTTGTTGCAGTATTCGGTTTTTACTTAATTTTGCTGTTTCCGCGGCAAAATCAGCATCCATAATACGCGACCTGGCCGCTGAGTTATTTTCGATAG
>CAYNIU010000151.1:0-5708 GCA_964397365.1 uncultured Methylomarinum sp.
GAGGAAGTTCTGGCCAAACATGATGAAAATTATATGCCGCCGGAAGTGGCCGAGAGTTTGAAAAAAACACAACAAATGCAGACCGGGAAGTAATATGATCGCAGAATTAGGTCAATTTTCTCTGATTTTAGCCTTGTCTATGGCGATAATTCTGGGATTACTGCCTGTTATTGGCGCCGCGCGTTCAATAGCTGGATGGGTTTACGTTGCCAGACCGGCGGCCTATGCACAATTACTGTTTCTGGCATTGTCTTATGTCTGTTTAACCTATGCCTTTCTGGTGCATGATTTTTCAGTGGCCTATGTCGCGCAAAATTCCAATACCGCATTACCGACCCTGTATTTAATATCCGGCGTTTGGGGTGCGCATGAAGGTTCGTTATTATTGTGGGCATTGATTTTATCCATCTGGACAGCCTTAGTTGCAGCCTTCAGCAGGAACATTCCTGATATCACCATGGCCAGAGTTTTAGGCATCATGGGGCTGGTTAGTATTGGCTTTATCTCGTTTTTATTGTTTACCTCCAATCCATTCGCACGATTATTTCCCTCTCCTGTTGAAGGGCGTGATCTCAATCCCTTGTTGCAGGATCCCGGACTGGCGATACACCCACCGATGTTATACATGGGCTATGTCGGTTTTTCAGTCGCTTTTGCCTTTTCTATAGCCGCCTTGCTGGAAGGTCGGCTGGATTCGGCCTGGGCGCGCTGGTCCAGACCCTGGACCAATATCGCCTGGATGTTCTTAACCATCGGCATTGCTCTGGGCAGCTGGTGGGCCTATTATGAACTGGGTTGGGGCGGCTGGTGGTTTTGGGATCCAGTGGAAAATGCATCATTTATGCCGTGGCTGGTCGGCACAGCATTGATTCATTCCCTGGCGGCCAGCGAGAAGCGGGGGGTGTTCAAAACCTGGACGGTATTATTGGCAATTTTTGCTTTTTCCTTGAGTCTGCTGGGTACTTTCCTGGTGCGTTCAGGGGTTTTGACTTCGGTTCATGCTTTTGCCAGCGATCCGGCCCGGGGCTTGTTTATCCTGATCTTTCTTGCTGTCGTTGTCGGTGGTTCTTTAATGTTATATGCCATTAGAGCGCCGCAAGTTAAAAGTAGCGCCAGTTTTGAACTGGTATCACGCGAATCCATGTTACTGATCAACAATGTGTTGTTAGTGGTAACGGCGGCCAGTATTTTATTGGGTACACTCTATCCTTTGTTTATTGATGCCTTGGGACTGGGCAAAATTTCAGTCGGTCCGCCGTATTTTAATGCCGTATTTATTCCCGTGATGGCGCCCTTGGCATTTGCTGTCGGTTTGGGGGTATTACTGCGTTGGAAACGGGATCAAATTAGCGCTTTGACTAAACGTTTGCTTTGGATCGTTATCGTCTGTCTTGTTGGAGGTTTGTTAATACCTTTGGCAATGCCGTTTTATTCCTGGGCTGCGGTATTGGGCATCACTCTAGCATTGTGGACGGTGGCGACTTCCTTATTGGCATTTAAAGATCGTTTCGGTAATAAAGGTTTTAGTTGGCAACGGCTGAAGGAAATTCCGGCCGGGTTTTATGGTATGACGACTGCGCATCTGGGCATTGCGGTCTTTGTGATCGGGATTACATTGACTTCAATATACAGCGTTGAGCGCGATATCAAAATGGCGCCCGGCGATACCCTGGATATGTCGGGCTATGTTTTTAAATTTCAGGGAATTAAACAAACTGACGGACCCAATTATACGGCGCAACAGGGATTTCTGACGGTCAGTTATCAGGGAGAGCAAGTGGCCAGGTTGCAACCCCAGAAGCGGGTATACCGGGTGCAAACCATGCCAATGACTGAAGCCGCCATTGATGCCGGGCTGTTCAGAGATTTATTTGTCGCTATTGGCGAACCGCTTGGTCATCAAGGGGCCTGGAGTCTGCGTATTTATTACAAAGCCTTTATTCGCTGGATTTGGCTGGGGGCTTTGTTTATGGCGGCTGGAGGTCTGATTGCAAGCTGTGATAAACGCTATCGTATCAGTAATAAAAAATCACAAGTTCATGCTTAAATATATTGTTCCGTTAATTTTATTTACTGTGTTGGCTGCTTTTTTAGCCGTGGGTCTAAAATTGAATCCGCGCGATATTCCTTCGCCGTTGATTGATAAACCGGCGCCGGCTTTTTCTTTGCCGGTTTTATCCCATCCTGAACAGCTATTGACGCAACAGGATTTAAAGGGTCAGGTTTGGTTGTTGAATGTCTGGGCATCCTGGTGTGTATCCTGTCGTTCCGAGCACCCTGTTTTAAATCAACTGGCTGGAAAAAATGCAGTGACCATTGTTGGTCTGAATTATAAAGATGAGCCGCAGGCAGCCCGACAATGGTTAGCTCAATTGGGAAACCCTTATAATATCAGTATCATGGATATAGAAGGGCGTACAGGGATTGATTATGGGGTTTACGGGGTTCCAGAAACTTTTATCATCGATAAAAAAGGGATTATTCGTTATAAATTTACCGGGCCGGTTACAGCAAATGATGTCGAAGAAATATTTCTTCCTATGATCAATCAATTGAAGGCAGAAGGCTGATGAAAATTCTAGTACAGCATCCATTTTTCTTTAATGACTTGTGTAACTTAAAAGTTGTTGAAATATCAGGTAAATATTGTGAACGTACGCATTGGTGCAAAAATGCTGCCGTACTAAGCATATTATTGCTGTTTTACAGCTCGTTTGTATTAGCCGCTGTGGAATATCGTCAGTTTGATAATCCCGAACAAGAACAGGCTTATCATCATCTGATTTCTGAATTACGCTGTCTGGTCTGCCAAAATCAAACCATTGCTGATTCCAATGCTGATTTGGCCAAAGATTTGCGGCGCCAGGTGTATGAAATGTTACAGCAGGGTAAAACCCGGCAGCAAATAGTCCATTTCATGACCCAGCGTTATGGTGATTTTGTCATGTACCGTCCACCTTTTAAAGCCAAAACCGCCATTTTATGGCTGGGGCCGCTGATATTTGTGGGGATTGGTTTACTGGCCTTAATTATTATCAGTCGTCGTAAAAACAGCTCTGTCAGTGAACAGAAATTAAGCGAACAGGATAAAGCGCGTATCGACTCACTACTGGAAGAGGGTGAATAGCTTTGAATATTCTGTTTTGGCTGATCGTTGCCGTATTAATTGTTATTGCCCTGGTCATGGTAATATGGCCTTTATGGCGAAAATCGACACTATCTGAATTCGACATTGACCAGCGTAATATTAAAATTGCCAGAGAACGTCTGGCCAATTTAAAACAGCAATTGCAGCAGGAAGTATTGAGTCAGGCTCAATTTGATGAACAATATCAGGAACTGGAGCTCACTCTTAATGATGAGTTGACAGGCGATCAAATTGAACAAAAACAGACAGTACAGGGAAAATGGGTAATTCCGGTTGTTGTCCTGTTCGTACCATTACTGAGTTTGTCTCTGTATTTTGCTTTGGGCGACCCACAAGCACTGGCACAAGCCAAACAACAGCAATTAGTCCGCCAACAGCAACAAAATATTAACAACATGGTGGCCGGTCTGGCTGAACGGCTTAAACAACAGCCGGACGATGCCGAAGGCTGGCTGATGTTGGGGCGTTCTTATAAATACATGAATCAATATGATCGTGCTGCTGCGGCCTTCGCACAAGCTTATCGCCTGGAAGGTGACAAGGTGGAAGTGATGCTGCAATATGCCGATGCGCTGGCGTTGAACAATGGCGGTAAACTCAGCGGACAACCGGCGCAATTGGTTTTTAAAGCGTTGGCATTATCACCCGATAATATGACAGCTCTGTGGTTGGGTGGTATGGCCAAGGTTGAAACAGGTGAGTTTGCTGAAGCTTTACAGTATTGGCAAAAACTGGAACCGTTAATAGCTAGCGATTCACAATCACACCAGCAATTGATGGGATTAATAACAGCAGTGAAATCTCGTCTTGGTGGTGATCAATCGCTTCAGGCTGGTAAAAATATCAAAGTTAATGTCAGCATAGATAAAAATCTTCTCAGCCAAACAAACGCCAACCAGACCGTGTTTATTTATGCACAGGCGCTTAACGGCCCTAAAATGCCACTGGCAATTATTCGCAAACAGGTGCGTAATTTACCGTTATCTGTGGAATTGAATGACACGTTGGCCATGACACCAGCCATGAAATTGTCCTCTTTTAAGCAGGTTAAAGTCATAGCTCGCGTTTCTAAAACAGGCAATGCCATGCAGCAACCGGGAGACCTGATAGGTTTTAGCAATATAATCCGCTTAGAAGCCAACAATAGCGTTACCATTACCATCAATCAACAACTGAAATAATGGATCAATCCATCCAATTTGATCTCGATCTGATCAACCGTTACAACAAATCGGGGCCACGATATACCTCATATCCCACGGCGCTGGAATTGCATGAAGGATTTAGCGACCGGGACTACCGAGAACATATCGCCAAATCCAATGCCGTGGGCGGGCCATTATCACTTTATTTCCACATACCGTTTTGCGATACCGTCTGTTTTTATTGCGCCTGCAATAAAATTATCACTAAAAACCGTAAACATGCCGAGCCGTATCTGGATAATCTATGCAAGGAAATAGCTTTACAGGGTGATTTATTCGATTCCAGCCGACAGGTCAATCAACTCCATTGGGGTGGCGGTACGCCGACGTTTCTGAGTGTTCAACAAATGCAGCGACTGATGGCAACAACTCGCGAGCATTTTACGCTACGCGATGATGATCAGGGCGAATACTCCATAGAAGTTGATCCGCGCGAAACCGACGAGCAAACCATCACCCAGTTACGCCAGTTAGGGTTTAATCGCATTAGTCTGGGGTTACAGGACTTTGATGCAGCCGTACAAAAAGCCGTCAATCGCATTCAAAGCAGGGAGCAAACTTTTTCTGTTCTGGAATCGGCTCGCCAAGAAGGATTTCGCTCCACCAATATTGATTTGATTTACGGCTTACCGCTGCAAACAGTCAAAACCTTTGCCGATACGCTGGATCAGGTGCTGGAATATCTGCCGGAACGTTTTTCCATTTTCAATTACGCCCATTTGCCCAGTCGCTTTAAAACCCAGCGACAAATCAATGAAGCCGATATGCCCAGCCCTGACGTCAAACTGAATATTTTACAAATGGTGGGCAAAAAACTGACTGATGCCGGTTATGTTTATATCGGTATGGATCATTTTGCCAGACCGGATGACGAATTGGCCATAGCGCAGCGTGAAGGCCAATTGTATCGAAATTTTCAGGGTTATTCCACGCATTCTGATTGTGATTTGGTCGGCTTGGGGATTACCTCAATCGGCAGGGTGGGCGATGCCTACATCCAGAATGTCAAAGAATTGCAAAGCTACAATGATCGGATTAAACAAGGTCAATTGCCGGTATTCAAAGGGGTTGATCTTGATGAGGATGATAAATTACGGCGGAGTGTTATCACCCAGCTTATTTGCCATTTTGACTTGGATTTCGGAAAAATCGAACGGCAATTTACCCTTAATTTTGCAGAATATTTCAGCGATGAATTGCAAAACCTACGGACTATGCAAAAAGATGGTTTGTTGATTGTTAATGAAAACGGCATACAGGTATTGCCGGCTGGGCGCTTACTGATACGTAATATCTGTATGGTATTTGATAAATACATGAGCCGAAAGCAACAGCAGTTTTCTAAAGTGATTTAA
>CAYNIU010000152.1:0-5644 GCA_964397365.1 uncultured Methylomarinum sp.
GTAAAATTGTCGGCTGGCAGGTCTATCAAGAAGAAAGTAGTCAACATGCGGCTGAGGGAATCACCGATCTCTGTCAACCTGAGTGCATTCGACGCGAGCAGCTGGTTTTGCATTCTGACAACGGCAGTCCAATGAAAGGCGCAACCATGTTGGCAACCTTGCAAAAACTGGGGGGTAGCGACTTCTTTGTGGACTGCTACAACCACGAGTACCGACATGGCGGCATTCAATTTGTCACACCAACGCAACGCCATGAAGGTAAAGGCCAAGCGATATTGATTCAACGTAACGCTGTTTATGAGGGGCTACAGGATTATTAGACTAAAGGGAATGTATAATAAAAAAATCCAGTGGACACAAAAAGACGCGCCGCTAATTTAGGCGTTAAATACACGGAATTACATTGTTTACTGTTCTGTGGGTACGGACAGATCCAGTTTATGTTTGGACGATTCTTCAAACTCCATGTCCAGGTCTAACAGATCATCATCCTCAGATAAATTGCCATCGTTGATTAAATACTCTCGATGCTGCTGATAGGAGTCTTTGATAAAATCGTAACGGTTTATAGCCGCTTCATTGACAATCTTGCTAGTAGTCATTAACCCGGCTCTGGTATCTGTAATATCCACTATTTCGGCGGCAGAACTGGCAGCGCTGACTGCAAAGCCGGCAAAAAGGGTATAAGTGAGAGGATCTGCCAACACATCACCCAGTAACCCTACAGTTCCTCTCGGTGAGCTAGGGCCGAAAAAAGGCAATACCAGATAAGGCCCGGATGGTATTCCCCAGACACCTAATGTTTGCCCGAAATCTTCATTATGTTTAGGCAAATCAATCCGGGTGGCTACATCCATAACACCGGCAATGCCAATAGTGGTATTGACCAGAAACCGGCTCATATCCATTCCGGCCTGGATAAATTTAAATTGCAACAAATCGTTTATTGTAACGCCAATATCATCAATATTATTAAAAAAGTTGGTGACGCCTGTGTCGACTGCTTCGGGGGTTATATCCAGGTAGCCTTTGGCCATTGGTTTCAGTATGAACTCATCGAATTCATCATTAAATTTCTGCGTGCCGCGATTCCAGTCTTCCCAAGGATCATCAGGGTTTTTTGGGGATGATGCGCAACCGCCAAGTACAGTTAACAGTAACAGATTAATGATTAACGATCTGGCTCTGAGGTCGTTCCGGGTGTTCATTTTTTATTCTCCATTTTATACTCATAGGTCGCATAAAGAAATCTTCTATTACAAACTAAGGTTAAGCGTTAAGACTAGCTGTTGCAAGAGTTGATAGAAAACAGTCGCTATTTGTTTGTTTTTGAATCATGGCGTCCATTACCAATCACCAATGTTTTCCATGGAGACCCAAGGCTCCTGTGGTTCCAGTTTTTCACCTTTTTGCAGCAGTTCGATGGAAATGTTATCAGGTGAGCGGATAAAGGCCATGTAACCATCGCGGGGGGGACGGTTGATAACGACGCCTTTTTCCATTAGTTGTTGACAACTGGCATAAATGTTATCAACTTCGTAAGCCAGATGGCCAAAATTACGACCACCGCTATATTCTTCAGTATCCCAGTTGTAAGTCAGTTCCAGTTCCGGGGCTTGATTGGTATGAGCGTTGTTTTGGTCTTGAGAGGCGGCCAGATAGACCAGACTGAAACGCCCCTCTTCAAAATCCAAACGGCGGGTTTGTATCATGCCGAGTTTATTGCAGTAAAAATCCAAGGATTGCTCAAGATCTTTGACTCTGACCATTGTATGTAAATAACGCATAGAAATCTCAATTAGGTAATATGAAAATGTTAAAAGCGCAAAATGTTATATTATAAGAGTCTTGGTAAATGTTTTAAACAAAGCAGATATTTTAATTATGATTGATTATCCTGAAAAAACTTGTGAAATTGACCGACTTGTTCGCCATCCAAAGCTGGTAGCGGCAGCTTTGGATGGAAGTAAAACCCAGCAGCGCCGTGATGGCTTGTATGCCTATCCTGATGAAACTTTTGAACTGGATGGGATTACCTTTGTCATCACTTCGGTAGAAAGGCAGCGGTTAGGTGATATGACCGATGACGATGCTCAAGCGGAAGGATATCCAGATTTGGCATTTTATAAAGATTTGATTTTAAAAATGCATCCGGGGATGACTTGGGATAAAGATAATTTGGTTTGGGTGCATTGTTTTAAACGAAAAAATTAGAGAAACGGACATAAAAGCTATTTTTCGCACATGAACTTGCAACACAACTACCGGCAAAAAAGCCCTGTTGAGGTAGTAAGTTCATGTGTGGAGAGTATAGATCCGTGCGTGTTCCTCATTTCATTTGTAGGGTAAAAGATTTCGATTCAAGTCAGTGTAGGGTTATTCTGAGCGATTGGCTGCGTGTAAACCGCATTCTTTTTTGTTGGCGTCTTCCCACCACCAGCGTCCGGCGCGTTCATGTTCGTGCGGTAATATCGGACGAGTACAGGGTTCGCAGCCAATGCTGGTATAACCTTTTTTATGTAGTTCATTGTAAGGCACTTGATAGGCTTCAATATAATCCCAGACCTGAGCAGAGCTCCAGTTTGCCAATGGGTTAAATTTAACCAGTGTCTTGTTATCTGTTGAAAATGCGGTATCTATCTGTATTTCTGGAATATCGCTTCGTGTATCCAGACTCTGGTCTTTACGTTGGCCGGTAATCCAGGCATCCAGTTGCGCCAGTTTACGTTTGAGCGGTTCAACTTTTCTGATTCCACAGCATTCCTGGTGGCCATCTTCATAAAAACTGAACAGACCTTTGGTTTTAACAAACCTGTCCAGTATGTCTCGATCCGGCGTTAACAGATCAATTTCAATCTGATAATGGTTTCTGACTTTTTCAATAAAACGGTAGGTTTCCGGGTGCAGTCGTCCGGTATCCAATGAAAAAACCTGGATATTTTTACGCATGGTCAGAGCCATATCAATTAATACGACATCTTCGGCACCACTGAACGAAATGGCGATATTATCGTAGTTTTCCAGCGCTGTTTTCAAAATAGTCCGTGGTTTTTTATGGTGTAGTTGGGTTTGTGCGTTTTCAATGTTGAATGAAGTCATATGGAATACCGTGCGTCAATTATTTTTGGGCAAAATAATTTTGTAAAAACTGATCAAAGCTTAGTTGGTCAGCAGTTTCAATTTCTTTTTGTTTGGCGTGCGACATTTTTGCCAGCTCGTAAAAATAACGGGTCTTGTCTGACCCCAGTTTTGACTGTTTAAAATGAAGTTGGTGTTTTTTAGATATATTTAAACCAAATCGTCCAAACGGTTGTGGATTGTTTTGCATTTCGGCAAGAATTTTTGCCGAAGGGGTTAAGTGTGTATTTTCAACCAGCTGTTGATATTGTGTCAGAGCCTGATTATAAGAAGTATTGGCTGTGTGTTGATCGAGAATATCGCAGATTGGTTGCATGGAGTCCAGTATATCCCGAGCCCACTCTTTTAAAGGAATTAACTGGCCGTTTTTATTCAGTTTTATACCGGGTTTCCTTCCCTGATGGGCGACTGTCAATTGATTTGTGTTATTGATTTGTTGTTCTTGATTACCTTGCAACGGACTGTCCTGTAATAAACAATTCAACAGGAATGCCTCCAGAAAACGGCCTTTGCTTTCATCGAAACCGATAAGGTTGAATGGATCCAGATCCAGTGATCGAACTTCAACATAACGGACACCCCGGCGTTTTAGCGCCAATGTTGGTTTTTCGCAAGAATTGGCAATTTGCTTGGGACGAATGGTACTGTAGAATTCATTCTCAATTTGCAGGATATTGGCGTTGAGCTGGTTGTATTCATTACCGGTTTTAATGCCTATGCGCTGATAATCCGGGTAGGGAGTCTCAATCGCTGTACTGAGACTGTCAACATAACCGTTTAGCGAGTTATAGTCGATTTTCAGGTTCGCCTGGTTTTTGCTTTTATAGCCAATATCGCTCATGCGAAGCGACGTAGCGTAAGGATGATACAGTGTGTACAGGTCAAACTCATCAAATTGAGCCATTAGCTGCGGCCGGCTTTTGAAAAAGCTTTTGCAAATGGCTGGAGATGCGCCAAACAGATAAAGAATCAACCACCCCTGACGTTGAAAATTTCTAATCAAGCCAAAGTAGGCGTCAGAAACAAAATTCTCAAGACTCATCTGGGAGCTGCTTTGTTGATGCAGAATCGGCCAAAGCGCTTCAGGTACGGAATAATTAAAATGGATGCCGGCTATTGATTGCATGGTGCGGCCGTAGCGATGCCACAAACCTTTGCGATAGATATGTTTCATCCGGCCAATATTGGAAGAACCGTATTCAGCAATTCGAATGCTGTCATCACCGTTAATGCCGCAGGGCATACTGACAGCCAATAACATTTCATGGTCAAGCTGGTCATAGACAAACTGGTGAATGTTTTCCATGAACTCCAGTGTTTCTTTTATGTCAGCAAATGGCGGGGTAATAAACTCCAGCAAGGCTTCAGAATAATCGGTAGTGATATGGGGATGGGTCAAAGCTGAACCTAAACTGGCCGGGTGGTCAGTCTGGCTGATCAAGCCTTCCGTGGAAATGCGCAGACTTTCTTTTTCAATTCCTTTAAGGCCATTGGATAACAGATTTTGGTAATGGTTTTTAACTAGATATTGCAGACGTTCTGAGTGTGACTGTTGTTTGTTCATTAAAGTGGGTATTGCTGCCCGGAAGTATTGATATAATCAGCCTATTATAAGGGTTCATTCTCATTTGAGAAATATTATCAACAAAGTTGCGGAACAGATTGTGTCAAATTCAGCTCTGGAAACACTACATTCGGTATTTGGCTATGGCAGTTTTCGGGGACAACAGCAACAGATTATAGAACAACTGACGGCCGCTAAAGATGTGCTGGTGCTGATGCCGACCGGTGGCGGTAAATCGTTGTGTTATCAGATACCTTCACTGATCATGGAGGGTGTGGGTATTGTGGTGTCGCCGTTGATTGCCTTGATGCAGGATCAGGTCAATGCCTTGCATCAACTGGGGGTCAGAGCGGCGTATTTGAATTCCACATTAACGTTGGAAGCGGTACGACAGATTGAACGGCAACTGGAGAATGGTGAGCTTGATTTGCTTTATATTGCCCCTGAACGTTTGACAGCGCCTAGAACACTGACGTTATTTTCGCGTATCAGTATTGCCTTGTTTGCAATTGACGAAGCGCATTGCGTGTCACAGTGGGGGCATGATTTTCGTGCTGATTATTTGCAGCTTTCGCTGCTACATGAACAGTTTCCCACAGTTCCCAGAATTGCTTTGACAGCTACCGCCGATGACAGAACCCGGCAAGAAATTATCAAACGTTTGGGATTGGAACAAGCGCAGATATTTATTAGTGGTTTTGATCGTCCCAATATTCGTTACCGTATTGTACAAAAGCAAAATGCCAAGCAACAACTGCTGAATTTTATTCGTAGCGAACATAATGGCGATGCTGGCATTGTCTATTGTTTGTCAAGAAAAAAGGTCGATGCGACGGCTGTTTGGTTAAATGAAAAGGGGGTTAACGCTTTGCCTTATCATGCTGGCCTGGGCGGTGATACACGGCAACGGCATCAGCATCGTTTTTTGATGGAAGAAGGTTT
>CAYNIU010000153.1:0-5641 GCA_964397365.1 uncultured Methylomarinum sp.
TATCCGGTCGTTTTGACCCGGCTGTTTATGACGATGGCAGCGGCGGCCGGAAACGGACGATGAATATGGGTGGTATTCCGGTGTCGCGCTGGATAGACGGCGTATTGGAAGAAAGAGAACATATTGCTCAAAAGGATAACCTGAAAGCGATGGTGTTATGGGGGCATGCTCCCAACAGTCAAACCCGAGCGCCGGAAATGAAAAAAGCCATGGAAAAGCTGGACTTGCTGGTGGTGGTTGATCCTTATCCTACTGTCAGTTCAGTCATGCATGATCGAATGGATAATGTCTATTTGCTGCCTGCCTGTACTCAGTTTGAAACCTATGGGTCATTGACTTCTTCCAACCGTTCGTTGCAATGGCGTGACCAAGTGATTGAACCCTTATTCGAATCGCGTCCTGATCACCAGATTCTCTATCAGTTTGCCAAAAAGCTTGGTTTTGAACAGCAGATGTTCAAAAACATCAAGGTTGAAAATGATATTCCACTGATTGAAGACATTACCCGTGAATTCAATAAAGGCGCCTGGACCATCGGTTATACCGGCCAAACCCCGGAACGTTTGAAAAAACAGCAGAAAAACTGGCATACCTTTAATACGACCTCCTTGTTGGCGCAGGGCGGCGAGTGTGATGGGGAATACTTTGGATTGCCCTGGCCATGTTGGGGAACGGCTGCTATGCAACACCCCGGCACACCGTTACTATACGATACCAGCAAATCGGTAGCCGATGGTGGACTGACTTTTAGAGCGCGTTTTGGAGTCGAACATGAAGGCGTTAGCCTACTGGCTGATCAGTCATTTTCGCAAGGTTCTGAAATTAAAGACGGATATCCTGAATTCAGCGCTGAGTTATTAAAAGAACTGAGGTGGTGGGATGAGTTGACTGACAGCGAAAAGCGGTTGGCGGAAGGTCAAAACTGGAAAACCGATTTATCCGGCGGTATTCAACGGGTGGTCATTAAACATGGTTGTGTTCCTTTTGGTAATGCCAAGGCGCGTTGCATTGTCTGGCAGTTCCCGGATCCGGTGCCGATTCATCGTGAACCACTCTATTCCAGCCGCCGGGATATGGTTGACCAATATCCGACTTATAAAGACCGGAAAAGTTTTTATCGTTTGCCAACGCGCTATGCTTCGATTCAACAGGTCGATTACGCCAGACAATTTCCATTGACCATGACCAGCGGCCGTTTGGTGGAATATGAAGGTGGGGGAGCTGAAACCCGATCCAATCCCTGGCTGGCAGAACTGCAACAAAACATGTTTGTGGAAATCAATCCGGCTGATGCCAATGATGCCGGTGTCAAGCACGGTGAACAGGTCTGGGTTGAAGGGCCGGAAGGCGGCAAAATACAGGTGATGGCCTTTGTCACAGACAGGGTAAAGCGAGGACTGGTGTTTATGCCGTTTCACTTTGGTGGACATTATCAGGGAATGGATTTAAGAGATAAATACCCGAAGGGTAGTGACCCCTATGTCTTGGGCGAGTCCTGTAATACGGTATTTACCTATGGCTATGATTCGGTGACGGCCATGCAGGAAACCAAAGTCTCTTTGTGTCGCTTAAGGAAAGTATAGGAACAAAGCAATGGCCAGAATGAAATTTCTCTGTGATGATGAGCGTTGTATCGAATGTAATGCCTGTATTACCGCCTGCAAGAACGAGAATGAAGTGCCTTGGGGTATTAATCGTCGCCGGGTTGTGACGATTAAAGATGGACAACCCGGCGAAACCAGTATTTCGGTCGCTTGTATGCATTGCTCCGATGCCCCTTGCGCCCAAGTGTGTCCGGTTGACTGTTTTTATACCACGGACGATGGTGTGGTACTGCATGATAAAGATTTATGTATTGGCTGCGGTTATTGTTTTTATGCTTGTCCTTTTGGTGCCCCTCAGTTTCCGCAAGATGGCCTGTTTGGAGATCGCGGTAAAATGGATAAATGCACTTTTTGTGCTGGTGGCCCTGAAGAGGATCATTCTGAAGCTGAATTTAAAAAATACGGGCGTAACCGTCTGGCGGAAGGAAAATTACCTCTGTGCGCGGAAATGTGTTCGACCAAAGCCTTACTGGCCGGGGATGGCGATGTATTATCCAAATTATTCTCAGAACGGGTTTTGCAAAGACAATTGAGTCAATCTGAACAAACTGCTTCATCCTCAAAAAACATGCTGTGGGGCTGGAGAACAGCCTATAAGGATTGAATCATGTGCAAACGGATGGTCAGGTTTATTATGTTGTTATCTTATTTCTGTATGCTGACACAGGCGCATTCTGACGACAGCGGTATCTGGCGGAAAATTCGGGAAGGAACAAAAGGATATAGTGCGGTTAGCGATCAGGAAAGCCATGTATTAATTCAGGCTTCAGGTACAAACTGGTTATTTTGGCGCAATGAGCTGATGGCTGGAACCGGGGCCTGGGGAATCGCGTTTACAGTTCTGGCTTTAGGGTGTTTTTATATCTTCAGAGGTCAGGTCAAATTAACACAACCCCGAAGTGGTGAATTAATTGAACGCTGGAACAGAAAGGAGCGTTGGCTGCATTTTTATACCGCTATTGTCTTTATCATCCTGGCGTTCACCGGTCTGAGTCTGCTTTATGGGCGCAGTACATTGATCGAATGGCTTGGACATGCTGATTTTTCCACTTATGCTCAGTTGGCCAAAATAATACATAATTATCTGGGGCCTTTGTTTATCATCGGTCTGTTAATGATGGTTCTGACATGGTTTAACGATAATTTATGGAATAAAAGCGATATAATCTGGTTCAAGCAGTTTGGCGGTCTGATGGGTAAACATCATCCTTCTGCCGGCAGAATGAATGCCGGTGAAAAAGCCTGGTTCTGGTTGTTGATAGTGGCTGGTTTACTGGTAAGCGCCAGCGGTTTATTGCTCGATTTTCCCAATTTCGGGCAGCAACGGATAATTTTACAATTCAGCCACATCGTACACAGTTTATCAGCCATTCTGTTAATCATGGGGGCGTTGGGACATATCTATATTGGAACCATTGGCACAGAAGGTGCGCTGGAAGGTATGATTACCGGAAAAGTGGATAAAAGCTGGGCTATACAACATCATGATTTGTGGTATCAACAACATCAACAGTCGTCTGTTCAGAGTTCTGAAGGCTCTGAAGAAGCACTGGATAATGACACATGAATAACGCTGAAACAATTAAACCAAGGTCAACAGGATTGGGCTATTTTATTAACCGGATTCAAACGTTGTTTGTCAGTTTGTTACGGATCTGGACAATACCGATTGTATTATTGTTGAGCATCTGTTCCGGATTTACCACTTATTACGGTCTCTCTCATTTTATTACACCGTGGATCGCATTAATTATCACCATTGCCATACAATCCATAATAGTGATTTGTTCACTGGAAATAGCCGGAATGCATTGGAAAGCCAACCGTATGCGCTACTTTTCCGTAGTGGCGTCACTACTGATTGCATTGACAGCCTCTATTTCCTTTTCTTATTTCAAATTTTATGAAATTTCCGAACAGGACAACCTGCATATTAATCGCTTGAATATGATCCGGGAAGATGTGAAAGCTTATCTGGATAAGGTGTTAATTATTAAAACGGAACTGTTGCAGCAACAGAAACACGAGTTGGAACAGGCGTCGCGGGAAGTGTCTCAGGCCTATTTTGGCACTCACCCTGAAATTGTTGATGAATATCGCAATCAGGTTGGAGAAGGCCCTTTCTGGAAACACTATAAGCAGATTTATTTACAGAAAAAGCAGGATATGCAAATCAAAGAACGGACTCTTTCGGGATTAGATAATAACATTAGAAAGCTACAGAATAGCCTTGGTAAATTGGATGTGGCCACTGATGTGGAGAAAGCCTATTACGACTTTCTGGAGTTTTATCAGAACGTACAGACTGACGTAAATCAATTATCAGGCAATTTAGGGAAACAGTTACCAGAAGCACCGCTGATTATGACTTACAATCAGTTTGTAGCTGATGTGACGCCGTCTTTTTCGATGTGGAAGGGATTTTCTTTATTTGCTTTTGCCTGTGCGGCAATGGTTGATTTTTTTACTGTACTGTTGTCATATCGTCTTGAATTTACAGCACCGGGGCCTTTAACTGCACAAGAAGAGGAATTGGTGTTTGAATGTCTGAGACAGTTTACCGAATTCAGAATTAATAAAAATGATGAACTGGAAATGGTTATTGAGAAAACTGCGATTGAAAAGGCCAGGCGATATTCAGACTGGTCAAGAATGTTTGCAGTCGGTTTGTTGTTGAGTCGTGGTTTTTTAAGAAAGATTGATGATAAGACCGTAGAATTTGCACCTAATCTTTATCCATTACTCGCCGAAAAAATGGCCGATAAAATTGCTGCGATAAAAGCGCAATCCAATAAACAGACTAATGACAATGAGTGATTCAGGTACTGAACTGGAAAGGTGGTTGGCTGGTGGAGAATTTTTGGTATCCACAGAAGGGCATGATGAAAACTGGGAACCTGGGTTTGAAGTTGACAGACAAGTTGTTTGTTCCCGCATTGGAAATTTCTATCAGAAAGTTTTTTTACGCTCCAATGATTTTGTAAAGCGTTTTTATCATGACGTTTATCCCCTGCCAATAGACGGTTGGCATTATCGGGAAAAAATAGCCCTTTATGAAAATTTTTGTCATATTGAAGTTGATCTCGAATTACGTTTCCAGGCGACATTGACCTATGTACAGAGAAATATCGAGTATCTTGCAGATATCAATCAACACATTAAACAAACTTTTCAAAACATACTAACGGATATTGTACATCAGCAGGTCAACAACCTTAATGATGGCGCATGGGTGCAGAATGGATTATCCGAGGTTGAAAAAAAAATTGTCGTTTCGATCAATGAACAGCTCATGATTCAAAATGTACAATCTCAGACCATTTGCAGACTCAGTGCAAGTTTTGAGGATTTTCCCAATATTCAACCGGGACGCGATCATGTTTATCTGTACGCTTTAAAGAAAAACCATGAAATTATTGAACAAAAGAATAGCGCTTTTTTTCGGCAGCAACAAAATCTTAAAAAACAAAAATTATTGCAAAAACAAGAGCAGCTTGAACAGCTTAAACAGCATGCGGAATTGGAACGTCAAAAAAGAGCATTGGAAGCTGAAAATAAATTGATTTTACTGCAAGATAAGGAAAAACAACTGGCCGAGCAACTGGCCATTGAAAAAAGGATTTATGCACAAAGGGTCGAACATAAAAATCAGTTAAAAGAAATGGACTTGGATGCTGAATTGTTGACCCAACAAAAACAAAAAGCCAAGCAACGTATCGCTGAGAGTCAGGATCTGACTGATGCTCTGGCTCATCAGGCACAGCTTGAAGAAAAGAAATCTCAAGCTGATTTGCAACGACGGGAAAAGCAGCAGATTATTCAGACTCAGGCGCACCAAAATAAAACCCGGGCGGAAATTGAACGTTACGAAAAACAGCAGAAAATATGGCGTGAGGCTAAATTACGGATTCATGAACAGCAAATAGCCTTAAAGCAACGACAAAAACAGCTGGAAGCTGAAGCTGAAGAGGAATTTAAGCAACGTCAGAAGGAAGAAAACGAGCGCTATTTAATGTTGCCTTTCCGGAAATTGGAAA
>CAYNIU010000154.1:0-5592 GCA_964397365.1 uncultured Methylomarinum sp.
GTGACTGTGTAACCATACAAGTCAATCCATGCTTTTATATCGCTAAATGAAAAAGGCATAGCCCCATCCATTCCATATTGCCTCCCTTCGCACAGCTCTATAAACCAGTGCCAGATATACATGAGCGTATCTGGCACTGCGTACCTATCCAATTGATAGGGTTTTACTCCTGTTGATTCCCATGCGGCCATATAATGGTCGCGTAAGGTGCTGCCATCTTTCCCTCTTGTATTTAGTTCAAATTGATCGTCTGCGTATTCGAGCAAGTCATTTACTTGCTCTTTCCAAAGTTTCCCAAATCTTCACTAAACTCCCTTATTTGCTCAACAGCCAGCGGATTGCATGTACATAATTGCAATGCAAGGTCAGGTGTCCATTCCTCTTTGATACCTGTCCAGCCCACCAAACGCCTAGCAATTAATTCCGTACCAAAATCAATATCTTCCTCAATCGGTCGAATATCTGAACTTTTGCCACGCTTTTTCAACATCTCTTCTTGTCGTCTACGCGCATTGAGTTTTTTATTCGTCCATCGTTGAATTTCCTCTGCGTGTGCGCCTAGCACTAAGAAAGTAATTCCTGTTTCTTCCCCTGTTGTATCTAAAAACGGCATTTCAACCGCTTCTGAACATTGGTCAACTAAGTTAAGTTCTGAAATTGAAATTACATTGCTTTTTTTGTCTGGAGACATTTTTACTTCCTTTAATAGTGTCACCGCCTAATATTATTATCGGCGGTGAGGGTATTATTTAATAGATAATATTGTAATGATACGATTAAACGTAAGCGCTATCTTGAACAGTGACAGTCGTATTGAATGAGTCAGTACCTGTCCCGCCTGTGGTATTTTCAAGAGCGCTAAATGGCATGGTCATAACAAGTCCTTTTTCGCCATCATCTTTAGATGCGCCGCCTATTTTTACACGGGGCAGGATGAAAGTCACGCTTTCTGCTGTGTCAGTATTATCGCCGGTCATTGTGGCAACAATAGAGACCTCTGTTTCATTGTTGAAATAATCACGCATAATTGTGTCCTGAAATAACACAGTCATATTGCCTGTCACTTTCACTTTACCAACTTGAACATCAGGTGCAATGTTTGAGCCGACAACTGCGCCAATTGATGCGGCATTACCATTGATACTCACATCAAATCCGGTAATTGTTGCCACTGGTGATCCGCTAATATAGACAGAGCCATTAACAGCCGCCAATGTATCGCCTGAACTCGATGCTGTTGGCGATGTGAAATACGCAGATGTGCCGGTATCCATATCCAGACCAACAATTGGGAAATCAATTGTTGACAATCCAGTTGGCGGCATTTTGACATCAACACTACCAATAACGCAATCAACGAACTGTTCTGATTGTGAAATGTCTGAGAATAGATGCTCAATAGTGTAATAATCGCGTGTGTGGCCAGAAGTGGGTACTGATATGTGTTTTCCGACCGTTAGTGCAGTAACAGATGCACCTGCGGTTTCAGCAACAATATCTGTTTTATTTAATGCCACAACAGACATAACAGTTGCTGTTAGAGATGTGATGCGATAGTTAATATTGTTATTAGCTGTTGCAGTCCACCCAGTCCAGCGTAGCACCATGCCTGTTTTAAAGCCAAGTGTTAGCCAATTTGCAGCAACAGTTGTGAATGTGCCTGTATATGTGCCAGCCCCGTCTGACGCTGCTGTTACGTCTATCAATGCGCCTGAAGAAATAGCTGCTGAAGCGGGAGCGCGTAATGCGGACTCAATGAATGACTGATACGTACCGACAGACAATTCACCTGATATAGTCCCCTCAACTTTACGCAATCCGTGACGCATGTCGCGTACTTGTTGAGACTCAATAATTTCGTTTGATTCGTAAGTGTCTTTTGACAAATCAAGATTTGAAGAAACGCGCCGAAGTACCTGAGCGCCTGATGCGGTTGCTTTCGCACCCAGTCCTGTTTGTTTTTTGAAAACAAGTTTTTTAAAAATACCCTGAGCAATAGCCACGGTGATTACTCCTATATATAAGATGTATCAAGGTGGCTATAAAGCGAGGCGTAAATGCGAGGCTGTGTTTTTAGCGTGCTTGTTTTTAGATAAAAAATTAATTAATTTTTTTATGATCTCTCAACCATGTCTCATACGCCTTTATAGCTCCTTTAGCAAGTCGTATTAAGCTTTCATGTAGAATTATGGTTGATTTATTCATAAATGCAATTATGCCATAAGTGAGCGATCAATGTATATTTTTTTAGGTACTTAACTGGTCGTGAATTTTGGCAATGACACAGACCCATCTACATAACCAATAACTTTCCATTTATGGCTATGTTTATTTTTCCACTCTGCCATGAGAATATTATCACCGCAATACTCCTTTATTGAATACTGATAAAAAGGAATGTCATCAAGTTCATTTTCACTATGTTTTTTTACCACATCTATTTTTAACAACTCTTCTTTATTGTTGAATGAAAATATTTTTGACCTTTCATTATCAACAAAGTTTGGGATGTGCTGTATGAATTTCATGGTTATAATTATTTTGTTGTTGATATAAAAAAGCACCAGTAAAATTAATTAAATGTTGCTTTATAATTGAGCGATATTTACTTTTTCTTCTTTATTTTATTTATTTGTATGTTGTTGAATTGGTTTTTGTGCTTCATATTAACATCAAAGCAAATTAGCAAAAAACGGAATCTTAACAATCAGCTTGTATCTGTCACCTTCAACACGCCCATTCATAATTTCCGGTGTTTTGTGAATAGTTGTTGTGACGCCGCCGCTGGTAAAACTATTGCCGCGTTTAAACGTGGTGCGTATTAGCTCAGCACGGGTGTTAATATCCTTTGTCCCAACCTCTAAAGGATAAAGCAAATTGATTTGCATAAATCCTAACTCCCTGTAATTGGAGCCGTACTCGATATTATCCGGTTCAGCAAATAGGATAAAAACCTGCTGATACGGCACCCCTGCAACAGGCTCAAACGGCACATTCTCCCATGCGGTCGATAATGCAGGCATTGCGTTGACCGCTACTTCAAGAGATGATCTGATTGATACGATACTCATTTATGCTTAGCCGCGTTTTTTAGGATGGATTCAAATTTAAGCACAGTAAGACCAACAATTGCATGCGGCCCAGGGGCTTGTTGACTATGCCCGTTTTCCAATGCTTCTGCATAAGGTAAATTATTGACTAAATAATAAACATGCCCAGCCGCTTTTTTTGGAATTAATGGCAAATGAGTGGCAATTGTTTTATCGCTGACACCCCGCTGCGGTGTGCCAAGCGGTGACTTGTTGAACATTTCAACATCACCTCCAGGCGCGTTATCAACACCCAACTGCCAGTTACCTTTAAACCTGCCAGTATCAACAGGTGAACGCCTGACCAGTGAACGGTCAAGATCAAGCACGACCTTCTTAACAAACGTATCCGCTTCACCCTTAACATGTTTCATAAGCAAGTCAACATTCGCAAATTCAGCCATCATTAAGCCCTCAAATTACATTCATACATGATAACCGTCCCGGCGGGATTAAGCTCTTTAATTGGGTCTTTAATAGTGTAAGTGACACTGCCCACCAATACAGTATCGTTAATTTCAGGTTTTGTAATGCCCACCGCACTGAACAACATCTTTTTATCACCCGTCAGTATTAACGTCCCATCAATCTCATTACTACCGCGGTCAAAAATTGCCGCGACTGCATTTTGAGTGGTCGTGACCGATGAGCTTGTACCGGTTGATGGGTCATAAGCACCGGCTGATTTATTAGTGATCACAACTGATTGACCGAATTTAGTTATTAGTCGGTCTGCTGTTGCTTGAGTGCTTGAGTAATTGAACTTTGACACACCTAACCCCTATCAACACGGGAAGAAACACCACTAAAACCAGCAATGAAAAACATTTTCAACATCGAATCAACAGCCCTATACTGGGTGTTTTGTGGGCTTGACTGGCTGTATTTTGTCTCAATAGCGCCAATTTTTTCAGATAAAACGCGCGTGCCTGTATCGGCAAGTAATTCGCCATCTTTTGCCTTTAGTGCCATAATCGCGCAAGCTGCTTTAACCTCATTTGGAACAGATTGCTCATTAGTTCTTGGGAAATCAAGTGCCTGTGTTGATATTAATCTATCGCCACTCCACTTTTCTCTGTACGCATTCGTTAAGTAGTCCGTTGCTTTTCGTAGTAACTGCTCTTTTGTCGTAAATGGCAAATCAATCCATGTCTGATTCCCTCTGTTACCGTGATAAACATCCGCGTCAGTAACACTGATGTAGCTTTCAGCATTTGCTAACCCTGTACCATCCTCAACAATTAATGTCATGATAAATTATCCATTACTGTAAAATCATGTATATCTGTATTCCATGCCCCGGACGGCAAGACAACATAACCCTGTATTCTCCAACCGCCTATTTTGTCCAAATCACCTGCAACGGTCGTATATTGAAATTTGCCATCCGATCCATCTGTTGTGAGTACGCCATTTCGTGTCATAACGGTTCCGTCTTGTTTTAAGAATTTAACCGTTAATGTTGATGCAGAAGATATGTTCTTGACTACGGATAAATCATTAACTGTATCATAAACAGTTAATTCAAATATCGTTCCCACGTCATTAACGTGAATTTCTCCAGAAGCCATCACACAACCTTTTTTGTCAAAACATTAACTGACATATTCTTAGTGGTAAGAATATTCATATCAAAATTTATAATTTCCTGATAACTCGCTATATTCACTAATGCAGGGTTATATCCTGTAATAGACAAAGCGCCTAAGCTTGATGTTATTATATTACCATATTTTGCATCAGGATATGCACCTGTAACGATTGCCGCCCCTTGTACAGACGCACCATTAAATCCATACTGCATATTTGGGGAAATGCCTGATACCGACATATTACCAAGAACCGCGCTATCAGTATAACTTGCGCCTGAAGATAGTGTCGGCTGCAATCCATTTATTAATATAGCGCCATCAAACGATGCTGTAGAATAGCCGGTATTATATAGTGGTGCAGTGCCATTAATGGATACACCGCCCATTGCAGCAAACAGCACATTGCCTGTTTGTTTTGACGGCGTTATTCCCAATAAAGATACACCGCCCAATTGGGCGGTATCAGAGTAGCTTAATCCAGTTAATATAGACGGCGTTTCACCATAAACTGAAACACTCCCTATATTGCCTGAGTCATAATACCCAAATGATAGCGATGGCGTGGTGCCACTTGTTGATATTGAGCCGCTATTAACCGTATTGGATAAGCCAAAATTTACAGTTGCACTATACCCTAATATATTGACGATGCCATTATTGGCAATAGGGGAAATGCCATGTTTTATGCCTGGTGTCAATCCTGACGTTGCAATATTGCCAACATTAGATGTTGATAATAGCCCAGCATTTACTAACGGCGATGCGCCGCTCAGTAATAACGAGCCTGTATTTGATGATAGCGACGCGCCAGCGCCGAGTGATGGAGAGTATCCAGATAACGAAATGACACCAATGGTCGCAATAAGCGATGATGAAGCGCTCGTTCCAGAGCCAAACACAAACCATTTGCG
>CAYNIU010000155.1:0-5528 GCA_964397365.1 uncultured Methylomarinum sp.
TGGCCGTTGTCTGGGTAGGCAGGGATGATAACAAACCATCCGGATTGACCGGCGCTAGCGGTGCTTTACAAGTATGGATCAGGCTTATGAAACAAATTGCCTTACAACCTGTCAATTTGATTCCACCAGATAATATAGAAATGGACTGGATAGATCCGTTGACGGGGTTGCTGGCCAATGAGTCTTGTGATGGTGCAAAGTTATATCCTTATGTGAAAGGCACGGCGCCGATGGAATATTCACAATGTGTTGAATCTACTTTTGATAAAGCCAAGCTATGGTTTAATGATTTCTTACAGGATGGTTTTTAAACATGACGTTCAAAATAAACTTACCGATATTTTTTATATTATTTTTTGTCGTATTAGTGCGGAGCTATGCCGGTCAAACACCGGAACAGCAATTGAAAGCATTTCTGGCGGCCACACAGTCATTGACTGCAGATTTCAAACAGGTCAGTTTCGATCAGTATGGAAATCCGGCGCAAACCAGTTATGGCGTTTTTTTCTTGATGCGGCCGGGTAATTTTCGCTGGAATTACCAGAAACCTTTTGTACAGGAAATTATTTCTCATAAAGGTAAGGTATGGTTTTATGATGCTGATCTGGAGCAGGTTACCATCAAAAAAGTTGATGATTCGTTGGGAGTATCTCCTGCCTTATTATTGAGCGGTGAAATTAATCTGGAAGAAAACTTTAAACTTGAACAGCAAGGTATTGATGAAGGTCTGAAGTGGATTAAATTATCGCCAAAGAAAGAAGAAAGCGGTTTTAAAACTATTTTGATAGGAATGAGTGATGGTAAGCTTGCCGGAATGGAATTGAGTGATAATTTCGGTCAATTGACCCGTATTTATTTTACCAATCTTCGGCTGAATCCTGAATTGTCTGAAAATGTGTTTCAATTTGCTGTACCGGAAGGTGTGGATGTTTTTGGACGGTAATCATGTCTGAATCGTGTATACCCAAAAAACGCGAAATTGCTCAGCTTGGAAATGCTGTATTACGGGAACAAGCCAGCGTAGTGACAGATTTTGCTGCCAAGGTTGTAAAACAGATTGCTGCCGATATGTTGTTGACCTTGTCTCAATCAAATGGCGTTGGCATTGCCGCGCCACAGATTTCAGAATCATTAAGTATCGTCATTATTGCATCCAGGTCAACAGCCCGTTATCCTTTAGCGCCCGAAATGGAACCGCTGGTCATGTTTAATCCTAAATATTCAGTAGTGGATAATGAGGTGCTTAAAGACTGGGAGGGTTGTCTGAGTATTCCCGGTATCCGTGCATTAGTACCGCGATATAAAGTAATTCGTGTGGAATACAATAATACTGAAGGAAAACTGTGCGAGATAGAGCTTGACGATTTTATTGCCCGGGTATTTCAACATGAGTATGATCATCTGCAGGGTGTGGTGTATCTGGACAGGGTGGAAAATAATAGGGATATTATTTGCGAAACCGAATTTTTAAAATTATAACGGATCATCATTTTTACAGGAATCTGGACAATACTTTTCCAAAATACAATATTAGATGTAGAATGTTCTGTCAGCGCTGCAATCTCAGAGAAAGAGATAAACCGATTGAAATCTCAAAGCGCTTGTAAAAAACTCCATATGACCTTTTGTTATATTTATGCAATGAACGGACTGTTTGCATGGAATGGCAATAGCTTTAAAAAGATAAGGAGAAAGACATGACAGATAATACCGAACAACTGATATTACATGCTATTGATATGTGGGAGCAGGAAATGAAACAGTTGTTTAAACCTGAAAAAGGTCATTCATATCCTTATTGTCCAAAGCGTTTTATATATGGCTGCTTGTGTAGTTTTGAACGTCAGCATGTTAAGAATGTCATTGCCGCTATGCTGGATAAAGGAATGATTAGTAAGTATGAAAGTGATAAGCAACCGAAAGATTTTTGTTTGAAAAGATCGAAATAGCAATGATCAATAGACAGGCACGAATTTTTTTAGAAATAAAAACCCGCAAATGGAAGGATATTTTGTCTGACAGATACGGTGTTGGTCGATAAAGCTTCAAATCTATAAAAATCATTTTATTAGCAAACCTGCTATAATGCAGCGTTTTTATTTGTAATCCCTAAAAGTACAAACAATCCAGAGTCTGTGCTTTTGTACAATGACAATAAATAACAACCTTCTCATAGCTAATCTGTTAATAATTTAAGTGGATCAAAAAAATATTAGAAATTTTTCCATCATTGCTCATATTGATCATGGAAAGTCAACACTGGCCGATCGTTTTATTCAAATTTGCGGTGGTTTGACTGAAAGAGAGATGAAATCACAGGTTCTGGATTCTATGGATCTGGAAAAAGAGCGCGGTATTACCATTAAAGCACAGAGTGTGACCCTTAATTATCAAGCTACTGATGGAGAAACCTATCAACTAAACTTTATTGATACACCGGGGCATGTTGATTTTTCTTATGAAGTATCGCGCTCGCTGGCGGCCTGCGAAGGAGCTTTGTTGGTTGTGGATGCGGCACAAGGGGTGGAAGCGCAAAGTGTGGCAGTCTGCTACACCGCTATAGAGCAGGGTCTTGAGGTGGTGCCAGTACTGAATAAAATTGATTTACCTTCCGCTGAACCGGAAAAGGTCATGACTGAAATCGAGGATGTTATCGGGATTCCGGCTGATGAAGCGCTTAAAATCAGTGCGAAAACTGGTATTGGTGTTGACAATGTTTTGCAACAACTGGTTGAAAAAATTCCGGCTCCCAGTGGGGATGAGGCGGCGCCGTTACAAGCATTGATTATTGATTCCTGGTTTGACAATTATCTGGGGGTGGTGTCTTTAGTACGTATTGTCAGTGGTCGGCTGCGTAGAAAACAGAAAATCACGGTAATGTCGACGGGAAAATCTTTTCTAGCCGAGAAAGTGGGTGTCTATACACCCAAACAAGTAGATCAGGACGTATTAAATACCGGTGAAGTCGGTTTTGTTGTGGCTGGAATAAAGGATATTTTTGGAGCTCCAGTGGGAGACACTATTACGGCAACTGATCACCCTGCCAAAGAACCATTACCGGGTTTTGAACAAGTCCAGCCCAGAGTATTTGCTGGTCTTTATCCAGTCAGTTCCGATGATTTCGGCAATATGCGCGATGCATTGGATAAGTTGCGCCTGAATGATGCCGCCTTGAATTTTGAACCGGAAACATCGCAGGCTTTAGGGTTTGGTTTTCGCTGTGGTTTTCTAGGCATGTTGCACATGGAAATTGTTCAGGAGCGCCTTGAACGTGAATATGATATTGATCTGATAACGACGGCTCCAACCGTTGTTTATGAAGTTGAAGCGCATTCCGGTGAGATTCTTATGGTGGACAATCCGGCTAAATTACCGGATGCCGGAACAATTACTGAAATTCGGGAACCTATTATTCTGGCCAATATTCTGGTGCCACAAGAATATTTGGGTAATGTTATCGGCCTTTGCGTTGAAAAACGCGGGGTGCAGGTCAACATGCAATATACCGGAAGCCAGGTATCGTTAAGTTATGAACTGCCCATGAGTGAGGTGGTTCTGGATTTCTTTGATCGTTTAAAATCGGTTAGTCGTGGATATGCCTCATTTGATTATGAGTTCCTGCGCTTTGATCCTGCTGCACTTGTCAAATTGGATATACTGATTAATGGCGATAAAGTGGATGCTTTGTCGGTGATTGTTCATCGCGATTTGAGTCAAATGCGAGGGCGTGAGCTGGTTGAAAAAATGAAGGATTTGATTCCCCGGCAAATGTATGAGGTGGCGATTCAGGCGGCTATCGGCTCCAAGATAATTGCTCGTTCCACGGTTAAAGCTATGCGTAAAAATGTGACCGCAAAATGTTATGGTGGTGATATTACCCGCAAGAAAAAACTGCTGGAAAAACAAAAGGCGGGTAAAAAAAGGATGAAACAGGTTGGTAGTATTGAAATTCCACAGGAAGCATTTTTAGCGGTATTGCAGGTCAATAAAGAATAGTATTGGCTAACGGTTGTTGAGTTCTATAGCAGCAAAGCTAAATATGTATATTTATGATTTCAGTACAGATTGATGAGCCGTCAAATTTGTACGAGTTTTCCTTTGTTCTGACCCAAGGCTACGGAAACTTGAGTCGTTACAAGGGCGATATTGAACGATCATCATTCTCTTTTAATTTTTCAGCATAATTTTTTATCATCATGGACTACGATTTTTCTTTTTTTTTGGTTGCTGCAACTTTTGTGACCGGTATTATTTGGGGTGTTTATCTTTTATATCTAAAATTTTCAGAGCAGGTGTTTGAAGAAACCAAAGAACCGCTATTGGTCGAATACGCCCGTTCCTTTTTTCCAATTGTCTTGATTGTTTTATTGCTGCGTTCTTTTTTGGTTGAGCCGTTCAGGATTCCATCCGGTTCTATGATGCCGACCTTATTAATCGGTGACTTTATATTGGTTAATAAATTTAGTTATGGTATCAGGTTGCCGGTTTTAAATGATAAAGTGATCGAGATAGGCGAGCCGGAAAGAGGGGATATTGTTGTTTTTCGTTATCCCAAACAGCCTTCAGTTGATTATATTAAACGTGTGATCGGTTTGCCGGGGGACAGGATCGCTTATTACAAGAAAAAAATTTATGTAAATGGTAAGCCGGTTAAACAGGTTTCTCTGGGACGTTATCAAGGCGTAGGGCAGGGAGCGAATATGAGCGGGGCTGAACTTTTGCTTGAGGATCTTCAGGGTGTCGAACATAATATTTTAATTAGCCGCGGCATCCCTTCGGTAGAAGGTGTTTTTGTGGTGCCGGCAGGCCATTATTTTATGATGGGAGATAACAGGGACAACAGTAATGACAGTCGTTACTGGGGAACAGTGCCCGAAGCTAATCTGGTAGGCAAGGCATTTTTTATCTGGATGAGTTGGGATTGGCAATATAAAGGGATCGGCTTTGATCGTATTGGAACAATTCTTAAATAGACTATGCTTGTAAAACTTTCATAGCTATTTATTAAAGGGAAATGGAAGCTGTGCTGGAAATTTCCAAACTTTACCGGAGTAGAACCATGAAAAACCTGCCTGAAAGCCAACGCGGTTTAACGATGATTTCAATTGTTTTTATTCTGGGGTTGATTGCCTTTTTTACTTTACTGGCTTTAAAAATCGGGCCTATTTATATGGATCACAGTAAGGTGGTTAATGCCCTGGAGGCTTTGAAAAAAACTCCTGATGTGGAACATAAGAGTAAACAGGAAATTCACTCGATTTTGGGTAAGCGTTTTGACATGAATTATGTCTATCATATAGAAAATGAGGATATTACCATTACCAAACATCCTAGTTATCTGAAAGTTGAAATAGCTTATGAACGAGTTGTACCGATAGTTGGAAATTTAAGTGTGCTGGTTGAATTTGATAATACTATTGAAGCGGGGAGTGAGTGATTAGAAAACCCGAAAATCTGGCCAAAAAGCTGGGGTTGAAATTTAATCAACCTCAATTATTTACCATGGCCTTGACCCATCGCAGTATGGG
>CAYNIU010000156.1:0-5523 GCA_964397365.1 uncultured Methylomarinum sp.
ATATGTCCGAATATATGGAACGACATACGGTTTCCCGGCTGATTGGCGCTCCTCCTGGTTATGTTGGTTATGATCAGGGTGGGTTGTTAACAGAAGCGGTGACCAAGCACCCTCATGCCGTGTTGTTATTGGATGAATTGGAAAAGGCTCATCCAGACGTGTTTAATTTGTTGCTTCAGGTTATGGATCACGGTTCATTAACGGATAACAATGGCCGAAAAGCTGATTTTCGCAATATCATTCTGGTGATGACCACCAACGCCGGCGCTGAGGAAGGGAGTCGGGCTTCAATCGGATTTACCCAGCAGGATCATTCCACTGACAGTTTGAAAGTTATTGAAAAAAATTTCTCGCCAGAGTTTCGTAACCGGCTGGATGCCGTTGTTCAATTTAAGCCGCTGGATATTTCTATTGTGGGCAGTGTGGTCGATAAATTTATTTTTGAGTTGGAAGCGACTCTGGCAGATAAAAACGTTACGCTGACGCTTGAAGCCGATGCTCGGTTATGGTTGGCGGAGCATGGTTGTGATCCAAAAATGGGAGCAAGACCAATGGCTCGATTGATTCAGGAAAAAATTAAAAAACCGTTGGCAAATGACCTGCTGTTTGGGAAATTGGCTGGAGGCGGCCATGTTCGGGTTTATGTTGAAGCGGAAGACATTGCTTTTTCAATAGAAAGCAAAGAATTAGTGGCTACTGAAAACCAGATTTTATAGAAAGAAAGCCGGCGCTTTCCCGTTTAAAACGGGATTAGCGCATACGGAAGGTAATACGACCTTTGGTTAAATCATATGGGGTCATTTCAACTTTAACTTTATCACCAGTCAGTATGCGAATGTAATGTTTGCGCATTTTTCCGGAAATATGCGCCGTTACAATGTGGCCATTTTCCAGTTCCACCCGGAACATTGTATTAGGAAGGGTATCAATAACCTTTCCGTCCATTTCAATTTGATCTTCTTTTGCCATTATCATGTACCTGAGCTATAAAAACTGCTAATGTTAGCATAAACGTTAGACAAGTGATAGTCAGCCACATATGATTTTATTGTTTAGGCGTTTGTTGGGGTAATGGAGGACTAGGTAAAATGAGTACACTTTCCCCGTTGCCACAGTCATTGCCATTAAGTTAAGAACGTCAGGTGTAGATGCGAGTTTTTTCGCACTGTGCGGATAAATCCACATCTACAGCCAGTGCTAAATTTAATAAAAAGGCTTATTTTAGGATCGTCTGTTACAGTGGAATCATCCACGGTCTATCAGACTCCTGGATTGGCTTTAATTTAATACCATTAAGCTCTGGACATGAATTTACCGGTTTCAGAATTAACTTTTATTTTCTCACCGGTTTCAATATATTCCGGTACTTGAATTTCCAGGCCAGTGGTTAACGTAGCCGGCTTGGTACGATTGGTGGCGCTTGCGCCTTTCAAAGCGGGCGGGGTTTCGATCACTTCCATGGTGATGGCCGTAGGCAGTTCAATGCCGAGAGCGGAGTCATCCAGTAACAGCATTATAATTCCTTCCAAACCTTCAGTTAAATACAGAATCTGGCCTTCCAGGTCGTCAGCATTCAAACTGTATTGGTCGTATGTTTCAAGATTCATGAAATTATAACTGTCACCGTCTTGATAAGAATATTGCACCATTACCCGAGAACAATCAGCTTCTTTAAGAAAATCATCGCCTTTAAAGGTCTCATCTAGTTTTTGTTTGCTTTTCATGTGAGCAAAACGGATTTTATACAGGGTCGAAGCGCCACGCGAGGTTGGATTTCTGACTTCTATGGTTTTAACCGCATAAGGTTCACCGTTAATTTCAACGGCTACCCCTTGTTTTAGTTCGCTAATTTTTGGCAAAGTGTTGTCCTCTATGTCAGTACAGTTTTAAAAGTTGTTTATTGAATAACCGCGAATTATATGACGATTTGTTGCCATTGTTGATTGAAAAAACCATAAAGCGGTCGGTATTGGTCTTTGTAACTCATTTTGCGGCATTCTTTAATCCAGTAGCCGAGGTATACAAAGTTCAGGTTGAGTTTTCGGGCGTATTCAATTTGCCATAAGACGGCATAAGTGCCCAGGCTGTAGGATGATAATTGCGGGTCAAAAAAAGTGTAGACTGCTGATAATGCATTATCCAGTAAATCGACAATGACAACAGCAGCCAGCTTTTCGTGAATTAAAAATTCAACAAACAGAGTGTTGCACCAGTCACTGGCGAGAAAGGCGATATATTCGTCAGGGTTGGTGTTTGCCATACTGCTGTCGGTATGGCGTTGTTTCTGGTAACGCAGATAAAGATCATAATGGTGCTGTTCAAAAACAGCGGCTTTGATCCGAGTTTGAGTTAACTGATTTTTTTTTAGGCAACGTCTTTGATTACGATTGGTCTGAAATTGATCAACCGGAATTCTTACCGACACACATTGTTGGCAATGCTGACAGTGTGGGGTATAAACTTCGTTGCCGCTACGTCTGAAACCTTGTTCAATTAAACGCGAATAAATGTCGGAGTTTAGTTCAAATGCAGGATGGACAAAGGCTGTCTGCGCTGATTTTCCGTTAAGGTAACTACAAAGATGTTGTTCAGTCAGATAGAGTGGTATTGATATCATCTGCTCGGCCATGCCTGTTTAGAAGCAGATTGTCGGCAAAATCGTTTTAACAATTCGTTAAAGTTTTCTCGCTCAATTTCCTTGGCGCCGAGGCTGACCAGATGATTACTGTGAACCTGACAATCAATTAATTGATAATTCCAGGTGGTCAGTTGTTTAACCAGATGAACAAAAGCGACTTTTGAAGCATCAGTCTGAAAATGGAACATAGACTCGCCAAAAAATACTTGGCCAATAGTCAAACCATATAAACCGCCTGCAAGCTTGTTGTTGTGCCAGGCTTCAACAGAATGAGCGATACCTTGCTGATGTAGCCGGATATATGCCCGCTTCATTTCCACGCTAATCCAGGTACTGTTTTCTTGTTGGCGCGGCGCGGCGCAGGCATTAATAACATCAGCAAAAGCCCGATCATAAGTAATCTCAAAAATATTTTTCCGCAGTGTTTTGTTGAGGCTGCGGGAAACCTGTAAGCGCTTTGGAAATAAAACCAGCCTGGGGTTTGGCGACCACCATAGAATAGGCTCTCCCGGATTGTACCAGGGAAAAATACCATTATGATAGGCGTTAATGAGGCGTTGGGGTGATAAACAGCCGCCAATAGCTAATAAACCATCAGGGTCATCAAGTGCATCGTCAGGGTCAGGAAATGGTTGTTCTGGTCTGAACGGGTCAAGTGTGGCAATTTTCATGTTGAGAACACCGAAATCTGGAACGCACGCTTAAGAGTGCGTCCCTTGACCGTGATGAATACATAATGAGATTATTATGTTTAATATAGTCTGAGAGACGCTTCTTTTGTAGCAGAACTTTTATGTATTCAGTCCAGATCATCCAGGTATTTTTCAGCATCAAGAGCGGCCATGCAGCCGGCGCCTGCAGAAGTGACCGCTTGTTTATAATGTGGATCCATAACATCTCCCGCTGCAAAAACACCTTTTACGCTGGTGGCGGTGGCATTTCCCTTGATGCCGCTGTTAACGATGATATAGCCGTTTTCCATATCTATCTGGCCATTGAAAATGCCTGTATTTGGTGTATGACCAATGGCAATAAAGACACCATGTACGTCAATGTTTTTGGTGGCGCCATTTCGGGCGTCTTTAATTCTAATGCCGGTTACTCCCATGTCGTCGCCAAGTACTTCGTCCAGGGTGTGATTCCATTCAATGTCAACATTGGCGCTTCTGGACTTTTCAAGTAGTTGCTCGGATAATATTTTTTCTGAGCGGAATTTGTCGCGTCGGTGGATTACGGTTACTTTGGAAGCAATATTGGAAAGATAAAGGGCTTCTTCAACTGCTGTGTTGCCGCCGCCGATGACAGCCACCGGTTTGTTGCGATAAAAAAAGCCATCACAGGTTGCACAGGCGGAGACGCCTTTACCTTTGTATGCTTCTTCAGATGGCAGCCCTAGATATCGGGCCGAAGCGCCGGTGGCAATAATCAAGGTGTCACAAGTGTAAATGCCGGAATCGCCAGTCAAGGTAAATGGACGATTGGATAAATCAGCAGTATGGATGTGATCAAAAATAATTTCGGTATTAAACCTTTCCGCATGCTTACGCATTCTTTCCATTAATTCAGGTCCCTGCAATCCTTCTACATCACCGGGCCAGTTATCGACATCCGTGGTTGTGGTTAATTGGCCGCCTTGTTCCATGCCGGTAATCATAACCGGATTAAGATTCGCTCTGGCCGCATAAACAGCAGCTGTATAACCGGCTGGGCCGGAACCAAGAATTAAAAGTTTGCAATGTTTCGCATCAGCCATTTAGGGCGTCTCCATAAAAAGGGGGTATTTGTTCTGTATTATTCGCATTAAGTATGCAAGGATTTTGATTTTCCAGGATGTCTACATCAATTCGTTGCATGCTTTATTAAGCATGAGATAAATAGTTTTCATTATACGAATAATTGTTGCAGGATTAAACTGCTGTATCTATAAGGTTTTATTTGTAATGGTTAAAAATATCAAGTATTTCATTGTTTTATGATTTAATATTAAAACTAATACTAATCATCTATAATAAAGCTTTATTACTGCTTTATTGAAAAAATAATAGATATGGTTGCCGTTATAGAAGAAAAAACTGTTCGAGGATTGCGCGAAGTTGCCTTCTTGGCTTTTTTAAGCATAGCGCTGTTTTTTTTAATTGCCCTGATAACATTCAGTAATGAAGATGCCGGCTGGACGCACAGCGGTTCCATGCAGACCATCAGTAATGCCTGTGGTGTGGCGGGAGCCTGGTTGTCAGATTTTGTATTAAGTTTTTTTGGGTTGATGGCCTTTTTATTCCCGGTCATGATTGCCTGGCATGGATATCTGGTTTATACACAGGCGAAACAAAAAGGCAGTAAATTTATTATTGCTATTCGCTGGGTTGGGTTTATCGCAACCCTGGTTTCCGGCGCCGCTATTTTTTATTTGCATTTGCTGAGAGTGCAATTGGAATTGCCGGGGACTACGGGTGGGGTTCTGGGTGAAGAAGTCGGCGATGCATTGGTTATCATCTTGGGAAATTCGGGAGCAACCTTAGTATTGCTGGCTGTGTTTTTAGCGGGTATCACCTTGTTTACTGGGTTATCCTGGTTTTCGCTAATGGATGTTGTGGGTAAGTATTCGCTGCTTTGTACTGCGTTGGCGTCTCGTAAAACCATACAATTTTGGCGCGATTACCAGAACAATAAATCTAAAGGTTCTGTTCCAAAAGCAAAAAAATCGAAAGTCAAGAAAAAACAAAAGGTCAAAATTGCACCGGTATTGAAGAAGATTAAAGCTGGCAAGTGGGAAGAGAAAGAGGCACAAATTGATTTGTTTGACGATGAGTCGTATCAAGGGGTCTTACCTCCTTTGGCCTTACTGGAAAAACGCACAGTCAAGGTTAAAGGCTACTCACAAGCTG
>CAYNIU010000157.1:0-5492 GCA_964397365.1 uncultured Methylomarinum sp.
TGCAGTCCGGGGTGAAACAAATCTGGAGTACTGACAGTATCACCCATTCCAGCGCCTGCATTTATCTTGATAAATTACTGGCACAGGCAATAAAAGAAATTTTGTAACCTGTTCATTCCCGTTGTTTAGAAAAATTAGCGGTTTTTCGAGGGGGGAGTGAATAGTTATTATTTTAGAACTGTTATGAATCAACGGCTTGTGACTTGTGTCGTAGTGAAGTCACGGGTTCAGGTTTTATATCTTCTGCCCGGAATCCAGCGTTTCACGGTTTTGCAGTATATTTTATATGACTCACCATATTTATGATAAAGCGCGGGTTCTTCCATAATGATAACAGCGCCGTGAAATATTGCTCCCATCAATAATGTATATTGCAATATTGTCAATGAGTCATACAGTATAGAGCAACCTAATAGCGCTAAAAATACACCGATGTACATAGGATTACGGACGTAACTATATAAACCTTTTATTATCAATCGTTTTGGTGCGTCAATTGGGGCGGGTGTTCCTCGTCCTGTTAGTGCAAAATCCCATAAACAATAAAAGTAAATGACAGTTCCGAGAAAAATAATAAATACTGAAGAAATATGTAACATGTCCCAGTGTATGTAAAACAAGCCAGATTGTTCTTTGACGATTCGATAAGGAATATAGATAACAACAGTACCGGGTACAAGAATAGTAAAAATTATATTTTTAATTAAAAGCCACATAAGAATTTGTTTTTGCCTGGTTTTCTGTTAGTGGTTCAGGATTTGTCTTTAGTTCAACGGATAATTGTTTATTATATTCATCACACGAACAACAGCATTTACCAACGTCCCTTCAGGGTCTGATTTTAAGCAGCGAGAAGTATATTTTTTAAAGCTTTAAGAATGACAATGGATCTTTTTTTAAAAATTGCTGAGCATCTGCGATAAAAAATTATATGATAAACATTTTTTTAATGCATTTAAGGTTGCTATATGCAAATTTCAGATAAGACAGCGGTATCTCTTCATTATACATTAACTAATTATGCCGGGGAGCAGCTTGATAGTTCTATTGGCGCCGAGCCATTAGTATACTTGCATGGGGCGGGTAATATTATTTCTGGGTTGGAAGAAGCGCTAAACGGAAAAACAGCGGGTGAAAAATTTACTGTAACAATTGAACCGGAAAAAGCCTACGGTGAAAAACAGGCGGAGATGATTCAAGTAGTATCTAAAAAAATGTTTGAAGGAATGCCTCTGGAAGTCGGTATGCAATTTCATGCTGAAGTCAGTCACGGGCCGGGTATTATTACTATTATTCATGTTGAGGGCGATGAGGTCACTATAGACGGCAATCATCCATTAGCAGGAGAGAGATTGACGTTTGCAGTGGAAATTATAGATGTCAGGGAAGCGACTGAAGATGAATTATCTCACGGTCATATTCATGGAGAAGGCTGCCATCATTAATGTTGGCTGGTTTTTAACAGGGATAGAAAACAAGCACTTGAAAGACCCGAGGATGCAAAGATCATGGTCATTACCATGATCTGGTATCTGGCGGCAATAAAAGGAGATATGCCGGACAGAATTTGTCCGGTCATCATGCCCGGTAAGGAAACCAGACCCACTGCAAACAAGGCATTGATAGTAGGAATCATGGCGGCATTGAACGCTCTGTTTCTGGCTATATGATAAGCGATACCATTGTGTGTTTCTGATTGAAATCTTTCGGCAGCCAGACTGATACTGTTCATAATGTTGGCGAAAATCATGCTGGCCAATGGAATGGCATAGCGAGCCTGATACCACGGTTGTAATTCCAGAACCGGTTGAACAATAATCCAGAAAGTTATGCCACCGCCAAAGGAAACAGCAATAATGGTTTTTACCATGAGCGGTATTCTTTTTTCTTTGACACTGCCCAGCGCAATCCAGCTTGAAAGCAGGATCATGATTACTAATATCGACAATGTAATCCAAGCGGATTCCGAAGCGAAAAGATAACTTAAAAAATAACCGGTTAACAACAATTGAATCAGCATTCTGAGTATTGCATAACAGGTATTTCTAATGTTCAATTTCCAGTTTAGCAGGATAATCATTACTGCGAACACGGGGACAAAAGTAAATGCCAGATTTTCTAAAGGAATGGTCTGGATCATAATGTATTAAAAAGTAGGGAGATAGAGATGCGGTTAATTATTCTACTATGGCTGATTATTCCAGGCCTGATATTTCCAAGATCTGTTTTTGCTGAAAGTTCAGTCTGGAGGATTAGTAATGGTCAGTCAGAATTATTTATTGGTGGGACCATTCATGTGTTGAGTCATCAGGACTACCCATTACCACAGGAGTTTGATTTGGCCTATAGCAAAGCCGATATATTGGTGTTGGAAACGGATTTGTCTGTTATGGCGGGAGTTGATGCTCAGCAACAATTATTAATGCGGCTGATGTACACAGACGGGCGAACTCTGAGAGATGATGTAATGAAGTCTACATATAAAAAACTGCTCAATTATGTGCAATCGACTGGACTTTTAATGGAAGTAGTCAATCAATTTAAGGCGCCCATGGTCGTTATAATGCTGACTGTGGCGGAGTTGCAGCGACTAGGTATGGCGGATACTGGAGTTGATAATTATTATTTTATGAAAGCTGACCAGGAAGGCAAGCGGCTGGATCAATTGGAATCGGTTGAACAGCAGGTGGAGCTGATTGCCAATATGGGTAAAGGACATGAAGATGAAATGCTGTTGAGTACGGTTGATGAGTTACAGGAATTACCAACGGTGATGGCGGCAATGAAAACAGCCTGGCGTACAGGAAATATAAAACAACTTGAACGGCTTGTGATTCTGCCAATGCGGCAGGATTTTCCGGCTTTATATCAATCGTTATTGGTGGGTCGCAATAACAGTTGGATTCCTAAAATAGAAATAATGCTGAAAACTCCCGAAATAGAGCTTGTTCTGGTTGGCGCATTACATTTAGCGGCAGCTGAAGGCGTGATTGCTCAATTGATTAAGCGGGGGTATCAGGTTGAAAAGCTGTAGAGGAAAGTGATGACCGTTGTTGCCATTGTTTACAGAAAAACAGTTTGCAACAAAACAGAAGTCTGTTCAGGTAAGTTTTGAGCGTAATGTGTAAGGGGGTATAAAAAGTATTGTGTCGATACGTGTTTGATTATTAAGGATTTTATTGATCTGAGTCAAAGATAATCAGTATTATTTTGATATTGTTAGCGGCGTTGAATTTATTTCAATATCGTTTTAATCAAACTCTAGAAAAGGAAAATAATCATGAGCGAAACACAAGAAAAAGATAATTTCTGGTTATATATTGCAATTGGTGTGGTGTTATTTGCGGGTACTATTTTTATGGTGAAAAATTCGGAAAGTCAGAAGTATGATCGGGCGGCACAGTTGATTGCAGAGGACGCGAGTAATTCAGCCTATAGAAACAAGTAAACTAAAGTAGTTCTTATCAAAAAATTCTCTCCTAAGTGTTAACAGGCAGTGTTCGTTATCCACGGCGCTGCCTTTTTTTGTTCCTGTTTCAAATTTTTCCAGCCGAAAACTGGATATTCGTCAAATTTATAGAGATGCTCTAAAGCTGATACGGGTGAAATATCCCTGATAAAATATCACAATCAAGTAACTTGTAGGTTGATTTTACAGACTGATTACACTCAACTCAGGGTAAAATAAGTCTGGTTTTGATTCAGCTTGCAATTTGAACCAAAACGATGTGCTAGACCGGTCGTAACAAGATCAAAAAAATTGCTGAGGCGCATGATTAGCACATCGACCTACTCAGCGTATATATGCATTTAATATCAGTGACTTACTCCAGAAGATGTAGTGAATACCACCCTATCAGCTACACTTATTGCGCAAGCACCTGATATTTAAAACTTTTTATTCAATTAATTACGCTGAGTAGTTAACTGGAATTTTAATAATAACAGAATTCAGGAGTCTCTGTGGAGTATAAAGATTATTATCAAATAATGGGAGTTGCTAAAGATGCTACGCAGGATGAGATAAAACGCGCTTATCGAAAATTGGCTCGCAAATATCATCCTGATGTCAGTAAGGAAAGTGATGCCGAAGAACGTTTTAAAGAACTTGGAGAAGCTTATGAAGTTTTAAAAGACCCTGAAAAGAGAACAGCTTATGATCAGTTGGGGGCACGTTGGAAAGCAGGGCAGGAAGGTTTTCAACCTCCACCTGACTGGAATGCCGGGTTTGAGTTTCATGGCGGCGGCTTTACTAGCGATAGTGTAGATGGTGCTGGGTTTAGCGAATTTTTTGAAAGCTTGTTCGGCCATCGTGCAGGAGGGGTTTATGCCGGTAGCGCAGGAAACCGTGGATCAAGTTACCGGATACGGGGTGAGAACAGCCATGCCAAAGTATTCATTGACCTTGAAGATGCCTATCATGGAGCATCTCGTAGTTTAAAATTACGTTCAACAGTTCTGGATAGCGAAGGGCATCCCCGGATACAGGAACGGACCTTGAATATTAAAATTCCTAAGGGCGTGAAAGAAGGTCAAAATATTCGCTTGCAAGGGCAGGGGAGTCCGGGCATTGATGGTGGACAGGCAGGGGATTTGTATTTGGAAATTGGGTTTAATCCACATTCAATGTATAAAGTGGATGGTCGTGATGTAATGCTAGAACTCCCCATTACTCCCTGGGAAGCGGCATTGGGCGGAAAGATACACGTGCCTACTCCAACGGGAAGGGTTGAATTAAAGATTCCGGCAGGTACTTCCAGTGGTAAACGGATGCGTCTCAAAGGACGTGGTATTCCTGGTAAAGTACCCGGTGATTTTTATCTAACCCTGGAAATTGTTTTATCAGACAGGTTATCGGATAAAGAAAAAGCCTTGTATGAGGCTCTGCAAAAAGAAGGTAGTCGATTTAATCCACGTATACACATGGGGGTCTGAAAAAGTGAGCAATGAAAATATGAGTATGGTGGCCTGTATTATTCAGGAAAATGAAAGTCCGTTGTCATTGGCTGAGTTGTGTCGTTACTGTGGTTTGTCTGCTGAATATGTATTGACCATGATAGATTACGGTATTATTGAACCCTTACAGGCTCATAAATCAGCATCCCACTGGCAGTTTGCGGCAAACAGTATATTGCGGGTGCAGACGGCGTTACGGCTGCAACGAGACCTGGATGTCAATCTGGCTGGCGCGGTGTTGGCTCTGGAATTGCTGGATGAAATCAAAGCTTTGCGGCAGCAAGTCGCGGCTTTACAGCGTAATTGAAACTTTTCTGGTTTTGTTGTGGGTGGATTTTTGGGTGTTGGATTTTAATATGAACAAAGCATCAGGTGTGGACAATGTGTTTTTTGAAGACGGCCTTTTTGTAGATCCAGCTCATTGATAGTCCACGGGCTATCATAAAAACTGTCATAGCCAGCCACAATCCGTGATTAGCCAGATGTTGACTGGAATACCAGGTAGGCAAAAAACAGACAAACAAAGAAAACAGCAT
>CAYNIU010000158.1:0-5450 GCA_964397365.1 uncultured Methylomarinum sp.
TAAGTCGTATAAAGAAAGCGATGACGGTAACCGGAGAAAGAGAATTTCAGGCGCAGGAGTTGGGCGAACTGGTTATGAAAGAATTAAGCACATTGGATCATGTGGCTTTTATCCGCTTTGCATCAGTGTATCGTAGTTTCGAAGATGTCAGCGAGTTTACCGAAATGATCGATAAATTAAAGAATAAATGACATCACAACAGGACGCCGTTTATATGGCGCGAGCGCTTGAGCTGGCAAAACAGGGCATTTATACCACGGATCCGAATCCACGGGTCGGTTGTGTGTTGGTTAAAGATGACAAAATCATAGCAGAAGGCTGGCATTATCGTGCCGGCCGCGCTCATGCAGAAGTTGACGCATTGGCTAAAATCCCGAGTGCAGAAGGCGCGACGGCTTATGTGACCCTGGAACCTTGCAATCATCATGGCCGCACTGGGCCTTGCAGTGAGGCACTTATTCAAGCGAAGGTAGTACGTGTTGTCCTAGCCATGCAAGACCCAAATCCTTTAGTGGCCGGAAGTGGTATCGAAAAATTGCGTGCTGCCGGGATTGAGGTCGATTGTGGTCTTTTACAGCAGGATGCAGAAACCATTAACCGTGGTTTTATCAAAAGAATGCGCTGCGGCTATCCTTTTGTGCGCAGTAAATTGGCGATGAGTCTGGATGGTCGTACTGCCATGGTATCTGGAGAAAGCAAGTGGATCACGTCATTGCAAGCCAGAAAAGATGTTCATCGGTTGCGGGCCGAAAGCAGCGCAGTGCTGACTGGAATTAATACTGTGTTAGCGGATGATCCTCAGTTGAATGCCCGGGTGGATTTCGAAGTTGAGCAACCGGTCAGGGTGGTGCTGGATTCGACTTTGCGTATGCCGCTAAAGTCTAAAATGCTGCATGATTCCGGTAAAGTATGGGTGTTTACCTGTCGTCAGGATCAGCAGAAAATTCGCCAATTGGAAGAAGCCGGCGTTGTCGTATTTTGTTTACCGGAAGATCAAGGCCGTCTGGATTTACATCAAGTCTTTAAATGTCTGGCACAACAGCAGATCAATACTGTCTGGGTGGAATCCGGCGCAATCTTGAATGGCGCTTTAATGAATACCGATCTGGTTGATGAATGGCTGGTTTATATGGCCCCTTGTATTTTGGGAGACCAGGCCCGGGGATTATTTCACTTGCCTGATCTACAAAAAATGGCGGACAAAAAGACTTTACAGATGATTTCTGTACGACAGATTGGACCCGATTTGAGGTTGACGTTAGCGATGAGTGTAGGTACGGATTTATCCGCACAGTGCGAATGAATTCGCACTGACCGTATTTTCTTAACTTACTTGGCAGTGACGGCCTTTCGTGGCAATATTTTCATAAAATAAAGGCAGGTATGTTTACGGGTATTATTTTAGCTATTGGTAAAATTGCAGCCATTCATCCTCGTGGTGGCGACTGTCGTTTAAAAATTGACACAGGAAAATTAGCATTGAATGATGCGGCGCTGGGTGACAGCATTGCAGTCAATGGCGTTTGTCTGACCGCTGTTGAATTGGGAGATCACTATTTTTGTGCTGACGTGTCCAATGAAACATTATCGCGGACAATACTAAGGGCGGCAACTGTCGGGACAGCGGTTAATCTGGAATTGGCATTGACTCCGTCGACCCGTATGGGTGGGCATATCGTGAGCGGTCATGTTGACGGTATCGGTTTAGTTATGGAGAAAAAAAATGATGGCCGTTCAATCCGTTTTCGTTTTAAAGCCCCTGATAATCTGGCTAAATATATTGCCGAAAAAGGCTCCATTTGCATTAATGGTATCAGTTTGACAGTGAATGAAGTGGATGGAGCAGTTTTTAGTGTCAATATTGTGCCGCATACCTTAACTGAAACGACGCTGGGTGAAACTGAAGTCGGTGCGGAAGTGAATCTGGAAGTGGATTTATTGGCTCGATATATGGAACGGCTGATGAAAGGTGATGAGGCGGCCAAATGTCAAGGCAATATCAGTGAAGCATTATTACAACGTAGTGGTTTTTTGACTCAATGAATACGATTGAAGAAATTATAGAGGATTTGCGGCAGGGAAAAATGGTTATCATTATGGATGATGAAGACCGTGAAAATGAAGGCGACCTGTTAATGGCCGCTTCATTTGTCCGTCCCGAAGATATTAATTTTATGGCCCGTTATGGACGCGGCCTGATTTGTTTAACGTTGACTCGCGAGCGTTGTCAACAGTTAAGATTGCCATTAATGGTGAATGACAACAGAACCGCTCATTCGACTAATTTTACCGTATCCATTGAGGCGGCGGAAGGTGTTACTACCGGTATTTCTGCCGCTGACAGAGCGCTGACGGTACAGGCGGCCGTCGCTGAAAATGCTCAACCTGGTGATCTGGTGCAGCCGGGGCATGTTTTTCCTTTAATGGCGCAATCCGGCGGTGTGTTGAATCGTGCGGGTCATACTGAAGCCGGTTGCGACCTGGCGCGTTTGGCCGGTGTGGAACCAGCCGCCGTGATCGTCGAGATTTTAAATGAAGACGGCACTATGGCGAGACGACCTGATCTGGAAGTATTTGCCAAACAGCATGATCTGAAAATGGGGACGATCTCGAATTTAATTCATTATCGAATCCAGCATGAAAACACCCTGGAAAGAATCAGTCAGTGTCACTATCCCACCGAGTTTGGCGATTTCAGACTCTATGCCTATCAGGATGGAAACGATAATAATGTTCATCTGGCGCTGGTGATGGGTGAAGTTGCCGGAGATGAGCCGGTGTTGGTCAGAGTTCATGCCCGGAATCTGATGGACGATGTGTTTTTTTCCAGGAGAACCGATTGCAGCCTGCCGGTTCGTGAAGCCATGAAAAACATTGCTGAAGCGGGTTGTGGCGTATTGGTGATTATCAGGCAGAACGAAAATAATAAAGCTTTGGTTGAACAGATTCACCAATACCAGATGGAAGATAATGGTATTAAAGCGCTAGTAGATGATGCCGGTGAGACAGACTGGCGCACTACGGGAACAGGATCGCGGATATTGTCTGACCTGGGAGTTCGCAGGCTCAAGGTGATGGGAGTGCAAAAGAAGTATATCGGTTTGTCCGGCTTTGATCTGGAAGTGGTTGAGCATACAGAATCTGCAAAATAACACCCGTACAATAAATTTAAGTAGAGAAATATTATGTCGATAGTGAATGTATTTGAAGGTAATTTATCAGCACAAGGTGGTAAATTTTGTATTGTAGCTTCACGTTTCAACAGTTTTATCGTTGAGCAACTGGAAGCGGGCGCCATTGACGCTTTGGTCAGGCATGGCGCGGATAAAACAGATATTGAGCTGGTTAAAGCGCCGGGCGCCTTTGAGTTGCCTATGGTAGTGCAACGTATTGCTGCGACAAAAAAATATGATGCTATTATTGCGCTGGGCGCTGTAATCCGCGGCGGCACCCCCCATTTTGAATATGTTGCCGGTGAATGCGTAAAGGGTCTGGCATCGGTTTCCTTGAAATACGATATACCGGTCAGTTTTGGGGTTTTGACAGTGGATACCATTGAGCAAGCTATTGAGAGAGCAGGTACCAAAGCCGGTAATAAAGGCGCGGAAGCGGCTCTCTCGGCCATGGAAATGGTGAGTTTGTTTAATAATCTGGAGGCTTAATGAGTTCGGCGAAAACAAATGCCAGAAAATGTGCTGTACAGGCACTTTATCAATGGCAGATGACAGGGGATAGTTTAAGTCGGATAGAAACCTATTTTCTTGAAGGTGAATTACTGAAAGGGGCACAAAAAAGTTATTTCTACGATATTTTTCATGGCGTACCCGGTCAACTGGATATTATTGATGAAGCTTTAAGCGAATTTGTTGACCGCCCGGTTGAAAAAATTGATCCGGTGGAAAGGGCTATTTTACGTTTGGGGGTTTATGAATTGATTAATCGCCTGGACACGCCCTATAAGGTTATCATTAATGAAGGGGTTGATTTGGCAAAAACCTACGGCGCCGAGGGTAGTCATAAATACATTAATGGTATTCTGGATAAAGTCAGTCGGAAAAAACGTGCTTTAGAGATAAAAGCAAAGCAAACCGGCAAGAAAAATAAGTAGTGTGGCGGTTTCTGAATTCGGATTAATCAAGCGCTTTTTTGCCACGTATCCATTGACCCATCGTTTAAATAAATTGGGTATAGGTGATGATTGCGCTCTAGTGAATATTCCTGAAGGTTATGAGTTGGCAGTTACGACTGATACTATGGTTGAAGGTGTTCATTTCTTTCCGGGGGCCGATCCTGAAACGCTAGGACATAAGTTGTTGGCGGTTAATTTGAGCGACCTGGCCAGTATGGGGGCAGAGCCGTTTGCGGTCACACTGGCTTTAACATTACCTTGTGTCGATGAAAATTGGCTGCAAAGTTTTTCCCGGGGTTTTATGCAACTGGCCCAGCGGCATTCTGTTGACCTGATTGGAGGGGATACCACTTCAGGGCCATTAACAATGACCGTTCAGGCTTTAGGCCTGGTGTTCAAAGAACAGGCATTATTACGCTCTAATGCTCAGATAGGCGACTTGATCTATGTGACTGGAACGTTAGGCAAGGGCGGCTTAGGGCTGAAAATAAAACAAGGCTATCAGTGTGAACAATCCGATGAGGCATTGAAGCATTTTAATAAACCCGAACCCAGAGTTCAGGAAGGATTGAACCTTCGATTAGTCGCCAATGCCTGCATTGATCTTTCTGACGGAATGGCTTCTGATCTGGGACATATTTTGGCAAACAGCCATGTCGGGGCTTGTTTGCAATGGGAAAATATACCGTTGGCAAAGTCCGTTCAAGCGTATATTAAAGATACGGGCGATTGGCAGATGCCATTAACATCAGGTGATGATTACGAGTTATGCTTCACTATTGCTCCACAAAATCAATCACAATTAGAGTTTGAATGCACCTGTATTGGCGTAATTGAAGCTGAAACCGGACTGCGTATTCAAAGAGCCGGAAAAATTGAAACAATAAAGGCAAAAGGTTTTGAGCATTTTTCTTAAACGAGAATATGGTAAAAGTAAACTGACAGCGGCTCAAATTTTAAAAGACCCGGTTTTGTTTTTGGCTTTTGGTTTTGGTTCAGGTCTATCAAAATACATGCCCGGAACAATGGGGACTTTGGCCGCCATTCCAGTTTATTGGGTTTTAGTTCAAACTAATGCGTGGGCATACAGTTTTATAACAATACTGGTGATGTTATCAGGAATCGTTATATGCGAAAAGGCGGCTGAAAAATTAAAAGTACATGATTTCGGCGGCATTGTATGGGATGAAATAGCCGGATTTCTGATTACCATGTGGCTGGTTCCGTTCAGCTGGCAGGCTGTTGCAGGCGGTTTTGTATTGTTCAGATTATTCGATATAGTTAAGCCGTGGCCCATTAAATGGATAGACAGGAAGGTCAA
>CAYNIU010000159.1:0-5432 GCA_964397365.1 uncultured Methylomarinum sp.
AACGTTTGGAAGAAACCGAGCAAGCATTAAAAGCCAGTGAAACAAACAGAGAGAGCATCCAACAGCAGGATAAGTCGTTAGGAATTGAGCTGTCTGCCAAAAGTGCAGAATTTAGCGCTTATTCTACTCGTCATGAACACCAGCAAAGAAGGTTGAATCAGCTGGCTAATGAAATTGATGATGTGATGGCTGATCTTGCGGAAAATGCCGAAGCTGTTGCAGACGCAGAAGCGTTGAAGCAGGAAGCGGAACAAAAGCTTAGTGGTTTAAATGCTAAAAAGCTGGAGTTAGAGCAGTTAAATCAGCGATTACAGGAGCAGCAACAGCATACTGATCAAGCTGTGAATGAAGTGCGTAAGCAGGTTCATACTCTTGAAACCCAGGTTGAGTCTTTAAAATCCGCTGAAACTTTGGTAATCCGGCAGATTGAAAGGTTGCACATACAAAACCAGCAGTCTACCGAACGGATAGAGGAATTGGAAAATAAACTGCATACCAATTTACAACCTCTTGATGATGAAAAAATGCAACTGGAACAGTTTGCTGATAAGAAACAACAGTTGGAGCAACAATTAAAACAGGCGCGAGAAGCACAACAAGTTATTGAAAATACCATTGTTGAATTATCCGAACTACATAATCGTACTCAGCGGGATATGGAAAAGCAGAAAGAAAAACTGGATCAGGTTCGCTTTCAACAGCGCGATAGTCAGGTGCGACAGCAAACATTGAGCGAACAGCTGGACGAGATGGAGGCCGATGTGGAAAAAATTCTGCAGACATTAGCGGCTGATGCCGATGAACAACTTTGGAAGCGTAAAATTGATGGCTTGATTCAACAGATAGAGCAGCTGGGATCAATCAATTTAACAGCTATTGAAGAATATAAATCACAATCAGAACGCATGAATTTTCTCAATGAACAACATGATGATTTGCAGGAGGCGTTGACTATGCTGGATCAGGCGATCAGTAAAATAGACAGGGAAAGTCGGCAGCGGTTTAAAGAAACATTCGATAAAATTAACCAAGGTCTTCAGGAAAAGTTTCCACGTTTGTTCGGTGGTGGGCAGGCTTATCTGGAATTAACAGCGCAGGATTTACTTGAAGCTGGAGTGAATATTATTGCCCGGCCTCCTGGTAAAAGGAACAGTTCCATTCATCTATTATCCGGTGGTGAAAAAGCGCTAACGGCTGTAGCTCTGGTGTTTTCAATATTTGATCTAAACCCCGCGCCTTTTTGTTTGCTGGATGAAGTGGATGCTCCATTAGATGATGCCAATGTGGTAAGGTTTTCTCGAATGGTTGAAGAGATGTCGGTAGCGGTGCAGTTTTTATATATTTCACATAACAAAGTGACAATGGAAATTGCAAAACATCTGGCAGGTGTTACCATGAAAGAACCGGGTGTTTCCCGAATGGTTGCAGTCGATATTGAAGAAGCGGTGGTAATGGCGGAAAGCTGATGGATAGAGATATTTTAAGAATTGTGATTGTTGCAGTAGGGGCAGTTGTTGTTTTAGGTATGGTGCTGTGGAGTGTTATTAAATCCAGACGAAAAGACCGGGATATAAATTTTTATGATCACGGTAATCCGTTGGATAATATTGATGATTCGTTGATTTTGAAAACCGAAAATGATGATTTTGATATTGTGCCGTTAGGGTCTGCTTTAGAGGATGATTATGGTGTTGACCCTGTGTCTTCAGCGGCTGATAAACCTCGGCAGCAAGAAACACCTCCTGAAAAACAAACCGTTCAATTGCCAAAATTGATTCAGTTCAGCATTGTTGCCCGGGCGGATGAAGGTTTCAACGGCGCCGATTTGCAAGCCGCTTTTGACCATGTTGGACTTGAGTATGGTAGTGTACAAGTATTTGAACGGCTTGACGCCAACAGATTGGTCGATTTTGCTGTCGCCAGTATGGTGGAACCCGGCACATTCCCAAAAGATAATCTGCATGCATTCGATTGTCCGGGAATCGTTTTTTTTATGCAGCCTCGCGAAGTGGATAATCCATTAGCGGTTTTTGAGGACTTTATTCAGACCATCAATTTTCTGGCGGCAGAACTTGACGGTATTAAATGGGATCATCAGCGCCAGCTTTTGACTGAAGAGACTGTTCAGAAATTTCGCAGTCTTTTGGGGTGAAGAAGGGTATTTTTCCCGTTTCTATGCTTTTGCGTAGGAATGCTTTGCGGCGTTTAATAGACTCCGATATAGGTTTTCACGGAAGACCGTCACTGCCATTATGTTAAGGACGGGGGGGGCAGTGTGAATTTATTCGTACTGTATTGACAAATCCGCATCCATACGAAGTCTAGCTAAAGTCAATAAACAGCTTATTTAAAATATATTTTACAAAAGTAATTATGGATCATCAATCTGAAAGCTCTATACATCTGTTACTGGGTATTCCCGGATATGATTATACCGATCTCTATAAACCAGAAAAACTGGCTGAACTTTTTCAGGAATTTGAAAGCTTCGTAAACCAACATGATTCAGTGTTGTACAACGAATTCAAAGTCTATCAGGATTGTCAGGGCGAGGGGATGAGCGCGGCGCAGACTTCTGAATTGCTGGTCAGAATGGCACCACTGCTGGGATCATTTGTTGCAAAATTATTTAATATTGATGCAAGCAGGTTACAGCAGATTGATAGAACCCAGCATGAATTTGATCATGTGTTTGTCTATCGTACTGAAATTGTCGGCAAGCTGGTAAAACAGTTCAAGCAGGTCAGCATAGAGGATTGGGATATACCGGCATTGCGACAGCAAATGCAAGCGATGCTGATTGGATGCGGTCATGCCGATGTGTGGAGCAATGACCCGGAAATGGCAGTGAGCGAACTGGGCAGTGAATTGTGGCAATTGAGCAGCGACCTTTCTGATCGCAAGGATGATGAACTTGATTCACAAGTGGAGACGATAAAAAGTCAATTGAGCGAAAATTCACAAATAGCGCCGTTGTTCGCTCAACAACTGGAAATACAAAATTCCGCTGACTTTATTGAATCACTGTTGGATATTGTCCGGCGTTGGAGTTTTGCGGCCTTAAAAATCCCGGAACTGCAAGCCCTGGTCGCTGGATGGGTCAGCTTTAAAACGCCTGCCAGAACTGATTTTAAAGATCTGGTTGAACATGAAACTCTTGCTGAAAATCAATATTCGCTCTGGGCGGCTAATAAAGAGTACCTCCGGCGTCGTGATGGTTTTGCGTTAACCGATAAACGATATAATCAACGTCAGGTATTGTATGAGGTAGATCATTGTATCTACTGTCATGATCGCGACACGGATTCCTGTTCTAAAGGCATGAAAAACAAAAAGGACGGCAGTTTTAAAACCAACCCCCTAGGTGTCACTATTACCGGCTGTCCATTGGAAGAAAAAATATCGGAAATGCATGTGCTGAAACGTCAGGGTGATAATATCGCGGCTCTGGCTATGGTTATGATTGATAATCCAATGTGCCCTGGAACCGGACACCGCATTTGTAACGATTGCATGAAAGGCTGTATCTATCAAAAAACTGAACCTGTCGATATTCCACAAATCGAAACCAATGTGTTGACCGATGTATTATTTATGCCTTGGGGATTTGAAATTTACAGTCTGTTGTCGCGTTGGAATCCTTTAAATATTAAACGTCCCTATGGTTTGCCTTATAACGGCAAGAACATTTTGGTGGCTGGTATGGGGCCGGCTGGCTATACCCTGGCGCATTATTTGTTAAATGAAGGTTTTGGCGTTGTTGGCATTGATGGTTTGAAAATTGAACCGCTTCCCCGCGAGTGGGTTGGCGACAGAGAAACAGCACCATTGCCGATACGGGATTTCAATGAGCTGTATGATGATTTGGATAAGCGGGTTATGCTTGGATTTGGCGGTGTTGCCGAATACGGTATCACGGTACGCTGGGATAAGAACTTTCTTAAAGTCATTTATCTTAATTTGCTGCGTCATCAGGCTTTTCGTTGTTATGGAGGAATCCGTTTTGGCGGTACATTAACCATCAATGAAGCTTGGGATATGGGTTTTGATCATATTGCCATCGCCAGTGGCGCTGGCAAGCCAACGGTAATCGGGATAAAAAATAATTTAATTCGCGGTATTCGTAAAGCCTCTGATTTTTTAATGGGATTGCAATTATCCGGTGCGGCCAAAGAATCCTCACTGGCAAATCTTCAGGTGCGTTTGCCAGCCGGTGTCATTGGCGGTGGACTGACGGCTATTGATACGGCAACAGAATTATTGGCTTACTATCCGGTTCAGGTCGTTAAAACACTGCATCGCTATGAAAAACTGGTGGCTGTTTATGGTGAGGAGAGCGTTCGCCAACGCTATGATGAGGAAGAATTACAGATTCTGGATGAGTTTCTGGCACATGGCCGTGTGATTCAAGCTGAACGCGAACGAGCCGAAACTGCTGGGGAAACCCCTGATTTTTTGCCGTTTTTACGAGAATGGGGGGGGGTGACGTTGTTTTACCGTAAAGGTATTAAGGACGCTCCCGCTTATCGTCAGAATCATGAGGAAATTCACCAGGCATTGACTGAAGGTATTTTACTGGCTGAAGGCATGAGTCCAGTTGAAGCTATTCCCGATCAATTCGGTCATTTACAGGCGGTAAATTTTGATAAACTTCACGAGCAGGATGGCAAATGGCAAAAACAAACCGATGTACAAGTCACATTGCGTAGTCTGTTTATTGCCGCCGGCACCTCACCAAATACCATTTACGAATCAGAACATCCTGACAGTTTTGAAATGGATGGCAAATTCTATCAACGATATGAACCAGAATGGCTGAACAGCGAACCGGAATTGATTGTTAAACAGGATACCCCGATTCCAAAAATAGGCAAACCAGCGCCGTTTACCTCTTATCATCGTAACGGTAAATTTATCAGCTTTTATGGTGATAACCATCCGGTATATGCCGGTAATGTGGTCAAGGCAATGGCCAGCGCCAAAGATGGTTATCCTTATATAAGTAAACTATTTGAGCAGGATATTGCAACGCTGGATTCTGCTAGGCAGAGCCAGCGCAATAGAAAACTGCATACATTTCAGCAACAATTGGATGATGCTTTCGATGCCCGGATTGTGGCTATCAACCGGCTGACCCCAACAATTATAGAAATCATTGTCCGGGCGCCACAGGCCGCTAGAAAGTTTTGCCCGGGTCAGTTTTATCGGGTACAGAATTATGAATCATTAGCGCCGGTTAAAAAAAATACCGTATTGGCTGCCGAAGGTATTGCCTTGACAGGCGCTTGGGTGGATAAAGAAAATGGTCTGATCTCTTTGATTGCCCTGGAAATGGGGAGTTCCACGCGGCTTTGTGCAACCTGGAAAGCCGGTGATCCGCTGGTAGTCATGGGGGTTACCGGTACGCCAACGGATATACCTTCAGGACAGAC
>CAYNIU010000160.1:0-5412 GCA_964397365.1 uncultured Methylomarinum sp.
CCTTACTGAAAGCCACTCGTCCTGATTCAGAAACCGCAGTAATCAAAGAACGCAGCTGGCATGTACAAACCATAAAAGCAAAACTACAACAATTATCCCCCACCTTGACCTTATATGGACAAATTGAAACGCCTGAGTTAGTTAATGCCGCCGCCCCCAAAAAAAGTCGGGTAGTCAACATTTCCGTCAGGGAAGGTGATCCGATCAGCAAAGGCCAATTGTTATTATCTCTGGATGAACGTGATTTCAGACCTTATCTGCTTCAAGCCAAAGCCAAAGCCGATGAATTACGAGCCTTAATATCCAGCGAACACTTAAGGTATCAGGTTGATAAAAAAGCTATTAATCACGAGAAATCCATTCTTCATCTGGAACACTCTGCGGTAAAACGCGCAGAAATGTTAAAACACAAAAACCTAGGGTCTACGGCAGCACTGGAACAAGCTCAGGAAGCATTAAACCGCCAGTATTTAACTTTCAGCGACCGCAAGCTGGCTTTAGATGATCATAAAGCCCGTCTACAACAGTTACAGGCTCGACTAGCCTATGCCGAAGCTGAAGTGGAGCTGGCAAAACTTGATCTGGAACGTAGCCGAATTATTGCCCCTTTTGATGGTTTTATAGAAAAACTATCCGTAGCCACTGGGGATCAGGTTAAAGAAAATCAACCTCTATTAACTTTTTATCCCAGCGACAAACTGGAATTACGCGCCAAAATACCTGCTCCGTTTCAGAGTGAAATTCAACGGGCATTACAAGCAAACCATCTGTTAAAAGCCAGCGCAGATTATGCCGGTGTACCTCTCGACTTAAAACTGGACAGATTCTCCGGTAAAGCCGACAGCCGCGGAATCGACGCGCTGTTCACTATTCGATCCACTCATAAATGGATCAGACCGGGGGCAACGCTCACATTGACATTACAACGCCCTAGCCATAAAAACGTCGTCGCCCTGCCCTTTTCCGCAATTTATAACAACAATCGAATTTACAGGATCAACCATCAACGCCTGCAAGCTGTTACCGTAGAAATTCTAGGTGATTTTAATCAGGGCGAACAAAATCTATTGCTGGTACACAGCCCTGAACTCAAGCAAAATGAGCCAATTCTTGTGACCCAATTACCTGAGGCAATCACAGGACTTAAAGTCATTATTGACCAATGAAACATCAATCTGATCTTTTAGGCTTTTTTGTTCACCACAAAGTCGCCGCAAATTTATTGATGATCATGATGATCATTGGCGGATTATTTGCTTTGCATAAACTGACGATTCGTTATTTCCCTCAATTTGACCTGGATTATATTACTGTCAGCGTTACCTGGAGCGGCGCCAGTGCTGAAGATGTGGAAGCATCCATTACCATTCCTCTGGAACAGAACCTGAAGTCGATTGATCATTTAAGAAAAATAACTTCAACGTCATCCCAGGGACTTTCATCTATTATTCTGGAATTGGATGAAGGCACAGATACCATCAATGCACTGAATCAGGCCAAACAAAAAGTAGATGAATTCCGCAACCTGCCAACCGATGCCGAAACCCCCAGTGTTATCAATCTGGCTCGTTATGAGCAAGTTGCCCGAATTTTATTATATGGCCCAAAAGACCCGGCCGAACTGAGAATTCTGTCCAACAATTTTGAACAGCAATTACTCAACAGAGGTATAGACAAGGTTGATATTAATGGCTTACCGGAACAAGAAATTTCCATCCAGATTTCTCATGACCAACTTCAACATCTCAACATCAGCCTGGATCAAGTAGGAGAACGCATCAAACAATTAAGCCAGGATATTCCAGCCGGCGCTTTTGGTGAAAACGACATCGCTACCGAATTACGCAGCCTTGACCAACGTCGTAATGAACTGGAGTTTTCTTCATTAACGATCATCAGTAACCAAATAACGCGCATTAATTTAGGGGATATTGCGGTTATTAAACGGCAGAATAAAAAAGGCGGCGTAACCTTAACAGTGGATAACAAACCCGCCGTGGAAATGGTTTTGCGTAGTTCAGATACCGGCGACTCCTTTAAAGCGGCTGAGATTTTTCAATCTTGGCTACAGGAAACCCGAGGTGTGTTACCACCGGGAATCAATTTATACGTTTATGACGAGAGTTGGCAACTTATTAAAGACCGAATCACGCTGTTGCTGAAAAATGGTAGTAGCGGACTGGTGTTAGTCATCGCTATTCTTTATCTTTTTTTGAGTCCCCGAGTGGCGCTATGGGTAGCAGTCGGCATTCCCGTGTCTTTTATGGCAACATTATTGATTCTGTATGCTGTTGGCGGCAGTATTAACATGATTAGTCTGTTTGCCTTGATTATGGCGCTGGGTATCATTGTCGATGACGCCATTGTCGTTGGAGAAGATGCACTGACCCATTACCAAAGCGGGGAACAACCGTTAATGGCGGCAGAAGGTGGCGCCCGACGCATGCGTGCGCCGGTTATTGCGTCATCTCTGACCACAATTGCAGCGTTTATCCCATTGATGCTTATCAGTGGACCTACCGGCAAAATTCTGTTTGATATACCGCTGATTATCATTGCTGTTATTCTGGCTTCAGTGCTGGAAAGTTTTTTCGTCCTGCCTGGTCATTTGCGTCATTCATTTTCACATATGGCGCGGACTGAACAGAATAGCTGGCATAAACGCTTTAATGATCGTTTCGAGAGTTTCAAAAACAATCAATTTAAGAAACTGATTACTATTACCTTAGAAAATCGCGCCATTGCATTGGCTCTGGCGTTAGCCTTGCTCATCATCGCCATCGGTTTACTGGCTGGAAAACGCTTAAAATTTCATTTTTTCCCGTCTCCTGAATCAGCTATTTTATACGTTAACGTTGGATTTGTTCCTGGAACACCGAAAACTCACGTTGATCAGTTTTTACAACATCTTCAGCAAACCCTATACCAGACAGATGCCGAACTCAGCCGGCAAAAACTACTGCTGAAAGCAATCAGCCGACACGGAACCAGTATTTCCAGCAAAGGTAAAACTGAACATACTGGCGACCACCTGGCGTCAATGACGTTGGAATTGGAACAATCAGATCATAGACAAATTCGCAATAACACCTTTATCAGTACCTGGAAACAACATATCCAAAAGCCGCCGGGACTGGAGATCCTGACTATCACCAGTCGAATTGTCGGCCCACCTGGGCGGGACTTAACCGTCAGATTTACGGGGAATAGCGCGGATGTTCTTAAACAGGTTGCAGTTGAATTTGCCAATACCATTCAAACCATTCCCGGTATCAGTAATATTGAAGATAATATGTCCTATGGACACAATCAACTCATTTATGAACTCACCCCACGGGGTGAGGCATTGGGGCTCACAGTGACAGAATTAGGGCGACAATTACGTACAGCTTTCGATGGTAAATTGATTCAGATATTTCAGGATGGTCAGGATGAAATTGAAGTACGCGTGGAATTACCGGAAAACCAACGGCGAAGTCTGAATGCTCTCAATCATCTGGAAATTCATCTGGCTGATGGGAAAACTGTTCCTCTCAATAATGTTGCCGCCTGGCGCACTAAACGCGGCTATGAAATTCTCAGACATGCTGAAGGCAAACTGGCTGTCGAAGTGTCTGCTGAAATTGATTCAAAAGTCAATAATGCCAATCTGCTTATTGAGTCCCTGGAAAAAACCATAATGCCGCAACTGGCATCCCGTTACGGTATCCATTATTCTTTTGAAGGACGTTCCGCCGACCAAGCGGAAACCATGACAGATATGCGTTATGGCTTAATTATCGGGCTAATCTTGATTTACCTAGTACTGGCCTGGGTATTCGCCTCTTACGGTTGGCCACTGGTCGTCATGGCAGCTATTCCATTTGGATTGATAGGTGCCTTGTTCGGGCATCTGTTTATGGATATTGATCTGACCATTTTGTCTTTATTTGGCTTGTTCGGTCTATCAGGTATCGTTATTAACGATTCCATCATTCTGGTCAGTTTTTTCCAAAATCAGCTCAATCAAGGAATAAATGTTCACGATGCTTTGGTCGAAGCATCATGTCAACGTCTGCGAGCAGTATTGCTGACATCATTAACCACCATAGCAGGCCTGGCGCCGTTACTGTTTGAATCATCACTACAAGCCCAGTTTTTGATTCCAATGGCAACGGCAATCGCGTTTGGCCTGCTTTTTTCTACAATACTGGTGCTACTGATTATCCCAGTCTTGTTATCATACTATGAGGATATTCATAAAATCATCTACCAGCATTAGCTCTGTCTTATCAGAACAAATAATTCTCCTACCGTTGATCAAAATCAGGCCGAAGGGAAGGACTAAAGACAGCTAATTAATACGGGTGGCAATTTTACCTCCTGCAGAAGCTTTGACCGCACAGAACTTGAATTCTGGTATTTTCGCAGAAGGATCAAGGGCTTCATTGGTGATTAAATTAGCGCTGGCTTCGTTATAACAAAACGCCATAAATAGACAGCCTTTTTGAATACCCAAATCGGTACGTGCGTAAGCGGTAATCTTGCCGCGTCGTGATTCAATGGTAATCAACCCTCCCGGCTCAATACCCAGTTTTTGCAGATCATGCGGATGAATGGTCACAACCGGATCCGGCTCAATTGCATCCAGTGTTGCGGAATGGCGAGTCATACTGCCGGTATGCCAGTGTTCCAGTTGTCGACCGGTGATAAAAACCAAAGGATATTCAGTATCCGGCATTTCATCAGCGTGAATAAATTCTGCCGGAACAAACTTGCCTTTACCTGATGCTGTCGGAAAGCCATCGGTAAAAATGATGGGCTCACCCGGGTCGCCGGGGTTTTCCAGTGGATAGGTCAGCGAATCTTCATTTTCCAGTCTGTCCCAGGTCATGCCGGCAATGCTAGTCATAGCCTGCCGCATTTCATTGAATACATCTTCCGCACCGCGGTAATTCCAGCCGCAACCTAAACGGTTGGCAATCTCCTGGATAATCCACAGATCCTGTTTTGCTTCTCCAGGTGGGTTGATGGCCTGGCGTCCCATCTGTACCCGACGGTCGGTATTAGAGAAAGTGCCGGTTTTTTCGTAAAACGCAGAGGCCGGTAGAATAACATCGGCAAAACCGGCTGTTTCGGTCAGAAAAATATCCTGTATAACCAAATGCTCCAGGCTAGCAAAGGCTTCTCGGGCATGGTTCTGATTAGGATCCGACATAGCCGGATTTTCACCTTCCACAAACATGCCGAAAACCTGGTTATTAAGAATCGCGTGAATCATTTCCACCGTGGTTAAACCACGCTCAGGATCCAACTTAATATCCCATAATTTTTCATATTTTGCCTGAAATGCAGGGTCTTCAACCGACTCATAGTCTGGATAAACCATTGGAATCAGACCCACATCAGAAGCCCCCTGGACATTGTTTTGCC
>CAYNIU010000161.1:0-5404 GCA_964397365.1 uncultured Methylomarinum sp.
TTAAGAAAGAAACTGTTGACTGAAAACGCAAGGAAAAGAGCATCAAGATCTGCGGATTGATAAGCTGATTAAAAAAAACCCTCTGTTACCTCCGATGTAGCAGTGGGTTTTTTAATTATCGTCATTTCGCTTGGTCGGCATGAAAATTCCATCCCTAGCAACTTCCTGTTGATAAGTCCTAAAAATCCTTGTCCTGTATTTGACGACAGCTTCATTGTTGCAAACTTAAAGAAATAAAGTAAGTCGGTCGATACGGAAATTTTTGTAAGATTATAATTACATCAGAATCCGTGATATCACTACGACACAGATCGTATTAATATCACGGATTCAGGTTACAATTTAAAAATATTTCAATTTGAAAGTTATTGAGCGATATCAACAGCGAATTTATCTATCCCCTATGGGAGCTGCAAAAGCATCGGCAACCAATTCTTTAACATTACTTCCGGTCAGGGATTTTAAAAATTCAACTACATCACTGATTTCCATTTCAGTTAAATATAGCGGACTGATGAGAGGATCAAGGTTTTCATTGGCTACACCGCCCTGATTGTAAAACCTGACAACTTCTTCCAGGGTCGATATTGAGCCGTCGTGCATATAAGGAGCGGTCAGTGTGATATTGCGTAAGCTTGGTGTTTTGTATTTCCAGCGGTCTTGTGGATTCTGGCTGATTTCATATTGTCCAAGGTCATTGGCTTTGACTTCTGTCACTGCTGTCAGGCTGTCACTGTCCACGTCGATAAAAACACCGGGAGCAAGCTGTATTTTGTAGGTGGCCGGTATTTTTCTCGTGGAATGTCGATAACCAATACCGGTATTGTGCATTTGATTGTCGGTGAACAGAGCGAAAGATGACGCTATGACGTGACAGGCGCTGCAACCGGCTTTACCGTTAAATAACTGAAAACCGCGTTTGCCTGAAGCGGTCATTGCATGGGTTTGCTTGCCGAAATACCAACGGTCAAAAGCTGAGTTGGCCGAATTAAGGCTGCGTTCATAACTGGCAATGGCTTGGCCGATGGTCATCATGTTTGGATCTTTGCCAAAACTCTGCTCAAACAAACCGCGATAGTCCGGTAAAGATTTGATTTTATCAATGACCATACCAATGGAAGGATTGCCCATTTCATTATGTGCCAGCAAAGGTCCCCAAATCTGTTGTTCCAGTGTATTTTCACGGCCATCGTGAAATAATAACGATGCGTAGGCCACATTATAAAGGCTTGGACTGTTGCGCCGTACACTACGACCTTCGATGCCGACGGCGGTTTTCATTTCATTGCTACTGAAGCCTTGTTCCGGGATATGGCACATGGCGCAGGAAAAAGTGTCGTTAAGCGATAGACGGCGATCATAAAACAGCTTTCTTCCTAAGGCGATTTTTGCTTTGCTGATTGGGTTGTTTGCTGGAACGGGAACAGCAGGCAAGCCCAGCGGAGGTTGATGAATCGTGCTGATTAAATCCGTCGATTGTCCCTGTCGGTCGCTCAGAGCAATGGAATGTGTTTGATAATCTTGTCGCTCGTAGTGCTGTTTATTATCGCCAGCCTGAAACAGTGATGTGGGTATTTTGTCAGTTTCAGTTGATTTGCTGTTATGTTCTTGCAGTAGGGTTTTGACATCGTTGATTAGAGTGTCGGCATGTAGAAATGATACGCTGTATATATTGCGGATTTGTTGTTTTCTGTCGATTAAATAGACCCGTAAAATATGCGAAAAGGTACCGCTAAAGCGGCCTTTCTTATCGTAAATCTTCCGAATGCTTTGCTGATATTGATCCAGTATCGGCTGTAGCTGTTGTTCAGAGCGGGTGGTTAAAAACTGCCAGTCGATATGGGTACTGCTAAATCCTTTTCCATATTGGCGCATGACTTCCGGGGTGTCTTGCTGAGGATTAAAACTCAAGGTTAATAAACGTAGCTTTGCTGCAAGCGCGGGTTCTTTTTGCAAGCGGTTGTTGATTTTATGAAAGACTGAGGTGGACAGTGGGCATCCATTGACATCGCTGCAAGCTGAATAAATAAAGCTGAGTAGAATGATTTTATTATCCATTAAATCATGCAGATGTGTTGCTGTATGATCTGTCGTCAAGACACTGCCGTCAGCAGCTGGAGCGATCACAGGCAATTTATAGTGGCCAGCTGGCGGGGGAGTAAATTGCAAAGGACGGTAACCCGGCGCCAGAATCTGTTGCGTTAGCCGGGGTGAATCCGCAAAAGCAGAAGCGTTATACAGCAGTCCGGCAACAAGCAAGCGTATTAATAAAGGCATCATTATTTCAAATAGTACGCTGATTTTTAAATGGTAGGGTACGCATTGCGTACCTTATTTTACAGTCTGGTATGCGATGTATACCTTATACAAGTATTGCTTCAGTTAACTTGAAAGTCGGTTTTTTATCATTAATGTGCAACGTTGTGGCAGCATGGGGAGTGATTTCAAAATAGAAGTAGGAACCGCAATCGAGAGGGACACAAATCAAGTTAAGTCAGGTTTTGTCCCTCCGCAATCTATGGGTTAGTTATTGAATATTGAATCGGGCCAATGTCGGTAATGATTTTTCATATTGATTATTGGCATATAGCGAATAGGCTCCAAAACGCATCTGGTGCGCCCGCCCCAGTTTTTCTTTGATGAAATCAATAGAAAATTGCGCTGTTAGTTTCTTGCCATTCCAGTGGTACAACTTCAAATATTGTTGGTTGTCTTTGCCTTTTTTATCCCAGTTGGCCAGTAAAGACGACGTATAATATAGGCGTTTGCCATTCCAGCTGGATGACACCATATTGACCTGAGTGCCAATTTTTTGCTCAAAAACCTGTTTGGGATGAAACGGGTCAGAAATATCGAATGCCCGGGTTTTACCATCCATAAAAGTATTCACCCATAACAGCTTATCATCACTTTGAATAGAAATATCAACGGGTAACGGGATTTTACCGGGATCACCAATATTGGCGACAGCTTTACTTTGCCACTGGCCTTTTTTGTCTTCATAAATCAACCAGATTTTGGCGGTTAATGCGGTCGTGGTAAAGCAGTAGTTATGATTGGCTCCCCAGGCGCAACGAATTTCCAAAGGCGCACCGGGGACATCGAATATTTTTTTCGGTTGCCGTGCATGTAAGTCCCATTGTACCACGGTATTGCCGAAGTGTTTCATGGCTTCCGGGTCTTTAAGCATGTTGCCGAAATCCATCATGTAATTTGACCAGCCGGTAAATGATGACGTGAACATGGCGTTACGCCGGGGTAGCACCCTTACGTCATAACCGTAGCCATCGGCATATTGTCCACTTTTGATGGCGCCACGCAGATCACTGTCGGTAGGTGTCCAGTGGGTGGTGATATAGTCGCCGGAATTATTGTATTCCACCAAAGCAGTACGACCACCGTGATCCTTATTGTTGGACAGTCCGGTAATCATCATCCGTCCCGGCAGAGCATAGGTGGTATGTGGACCCACTACTCCGCCGCTTTTGCTGACGAAATCGTTGATGACCTTAACCAGTTGGGGTTTTCCCGGATTGGAATGGACATCAAAAATGAAAATTTTATTGGTATCCAGCCCCCCTGCCCACAGGAATTTCCGATCATCAGTAAAACCGGAGTGATGAGCTTCATTACGACCGCCTACAGACAGTGTGCTGACGACTTTGCCGTAATCAATTGAATTGGGGTTAACGTCTACTGTCACCAGTTTGTCCTGTTCATCGCCGACGCCTTCCATGCCTAATGTCCAGACATAGACAAAATCTTCCTGACCGACAATTTTGGCCATATAAGGTGATTGACAGGTTTCGTCGGCGTTGACTGAATTTATACCAGTACAGATCAGGGGGATGACAATAGTACTGACTGAAAAGAGTTGCAGCATTAATCTTGAGGTAAGTTGTTTCATGGAACTGTTCCCTATATGTTTTCAGCCGTTGTCGGGCCAATCATGGATTTAACCTGAGAAATACGATTGGCGGGAAATCCACCTTTTTCTGCATGTTCACGAATAGTTTGTTCATTCGCTGCAATGTAAACACAGTACACTTTATCATCTGTGACATAGCTTTCAACCCACTGTATTTGCGGCCCCATTTCTTTAAGAATGCCACAGGATTTTTGTGAAATTTGTTGAAGCTCTTCTTCGGTTAAATTGCCGGCGTCTGGAATTTCACGTTCGATAATATATTTAGGCATGGTTTTTCTCCTATTTAAATGACCGGTCGTCTTGTGTTAACCGGCAAAACTAATGATACCGTTTGCTATCGCTGATAGTTGACTTAAGCTTTAAAATAGTCGTCCAGTAATGTTTGGCAGCATTCCTGCAATGGTTGTACGGATTGTTCAATCTTCATTCTTAATAATGCTCCTTGCCAGCTGTTCAATAGTAAATTAGCCATACTTTCAGCGCTACGGTCTTTACGTACCGTGCCTTCTGTCTGAGCACGAGCCAATGCGCTTTGTTGCAGGCTGCTGTAGCGACTGACTGCAGACATTAATGCCTGTCGACACTGGTCGCTGCTGTTAGCTATTTCACCCATCATGTTGCCTAATAAGCAGCCACCTTTGTAGTCAGCCTGTTCAATTTCAATAATTAATTCATGATAGTAGCGCTTCAGGGCGGATAACGCATCTAGTTCCGGATTATGCAGATGTTTATGCAGATGTTGAATAAATGGCTCAATATAATGACCAATCGCTTCCGCGGCAAATGCTTCTTTACTGCCGAAATAATTATAAAAAGAACCTTTTGGAATACGCACAGCATCAAGTATCTGTTTTAATCCGGTACCGTGATAACCCTGATTCATAAGCAACTGTACGCCTTGATCCAATAATTTCTCCCGTTTAATTTGTTTGCTGATTGTTATTGACATGGAATAATTATGTGACTGGTCGTATTAAAAGGCAAGGTTTTTGTAGATTTTGGAAAGTTACTGAATGGAGTCAATATGCTATTGTATCCGGTTATTATTCAACGATTATTGTTATACAGAACAGATTATGGGTATTAAAGCTGATAAATGGATACGCCGAATGGCGCAAGAGTATGGAATGATTGAACCGTTTGAGCAGGGGCAGGTGCGTGAGTCGGAACAGGGACGCATTATTTCCTATGGTACCTCCAGCTATGGGTACGATGTCCGTTGTTCCGATGAATTCAAGATTTTTACCAATATTAATTCGGCGATAGTTGATCCCAAAGATTTTGCCGAGGAGAGTTTTGTCGATGTAAAATCCGATGTTTGTATTATTCCACCGAATTCTTTTGCACTGGCGCGTACAGTGGAGTTTTTTCGTATTCCACGTGATGTGTTAACCGTATGTTTAGGGAAATCAACTTATGCACGCTGTGGAATTATCGTGAATGTCACACCATTAGAGCCTGAATGGGAAGGACACG
>CAYNIU010000162.1:0-5398 GCA_964397365.1 uncultured Methylomarinum sp.
CGTGCTTTAAAACTTTCAAAATCGAGACCTGCCATCTGTGCTGCTGAGGCAAAGCTTATTTTTCTGGCGTGATACAGGCTTGCCGCTAAAAAAAATTCCGCCGCATCAGTCCCAAGTGGTTGCAGTATATCTTCAAATTCGGGCTGTAATTGTATATTCATCATTCAAAATCTGTTATGTTTTATTTGAGATAAGGTGTAACAAATGCACTTATCTTTTTGAGTACCTCAAGCAGTTGTACCGCTAACTCAAACGCCTTATTCAACAATTCCGCCTGCAATTCAGGATCATCAGGATAATCATGTGAAAAGGCATTTCTGATTTCCCGCATCAGCAGCCAATCATCGGCAGACTCAATCGCGTCTATTTTTTCCAGGCGATAGAGTTTGTCGATAAACGTTTTTAAATCTCCCTGTTCTTTGGTCAGTTCCAGTACGGCAGGGAACAATTGTGCGCCCATCAAATCTTGTAATTTTCCGAAACGGGTTGAAAATTGGTCGAGTATCGCTAATTCAACATCGGTGAGTTGTTGCAATGTGTCTTTTGAAAAAGGCAGATAGGATTGTAATTGGTGCATGGCCCACTGGAGACGATCCGCATGACGATGGCATATTTTTAATATTTCGGTTATCGTTTCTGTCATTGCAATAACACACCGGTTTGTTTGGCAATACGATAAATGGGCAAATCCGGTGACTGGCCAGGCCGATATAAAATAACATCCACTTTTTGATCGCCTATTTTTTTATGTATTTCACGCAAAAACTGCAATTTCGCCATGACAATATCTGCCACATTTTTTGTTGATGGCTCGATATATAGGTCGATATCGCCCCCTTTACCCTCATCATTCACTCTAGAACCAAATAACCAGATATGCGTATTTTCACCGAAATATTTGGTTGCGTTTTCACAGATTATTTCTTTTTGCTTAGAGGTCAAACGCATAATAAAAGCCTGCCATTCTGCACCGTGGCGTAGCCACGGATTCAGATTTATAATACATTCATCAGTTGTACCAGCATAACTTGTTTCAGGGCTTTATCGACATTATCCAATTTTAATTCAGCTATTTTGGCATTCGCTTGCTTTTTAAGTTCATCGGTCATGTAAACAATCTGGCTGTGTTCGCCTTGCTCGCTCACTAGACGTACTAAAGTCGCCTGGACGCCTTTATCGGCTTTTAATTGTTCCGCATGAACCAAGGCAAGCTCCTGCAAACGACCAGCAAATTCTACTAACCGATATTCTGCTTGTGTCACATTCTTTTCTTTCCATTTATCCGGCGGAGCGCTGCCTAAAAAAGCGGCAACTGATTCCAGCCAGGCCTGATCGGTTTCTTTGTTATTTTGCAGGCGAATAATAAAGGCCTTTAATCCTTGTCCATCTACGGTATATTTTTCCAACCCTGCATAGTGCTGATTAAGTAGCATTCTTAATTGATTTAATTCCATATCTTCAGGAAGTTCAAAAACCTGACACAGCCGTACTTGAATTTGACTCAACAAATTTTGATAGGCTTTATTCAGTATATTCAAACTTTCAACCAACACATTGAGAAAATCGCCCGGATTACCAACATTGAATATTTCTTCATTAGTATAGGCGTGGAAGCCACACGCTTCGGGCAATTCTTTGAATAGAAGCTGAGAGGGACTTTGGGTATTTTGAAACGCATCGCGTACTGCGATAGCTTTCTCATCTAATTGTCTTGTCGCTAATGTGTAAGGCGGTAACTTATGAATAAATTTAGCCAGGGGCTTGACAATATCCAGTAAGGTGCTGTTTTCGGGTGATTTACCCACTAATTTTTCAAGATACTGGTTAAACAATTCAGATCGAATACCGCTGAAGTCATAGGCTTCGATGGAAAAAAGCTCAGGCCGCTTCAGTAGAATTTCAAAATGTTCCTGTGTTACATGCGGGCAAAACATACCGCTTTCATACAATGCCAAAGTACGTTGTTTTGATAAATAATAAGCAATAAACAATAAAGGTAATATGCCTTGTTTAATGCCATACGGGGGATATTGTAACAGAGCATAGATGTCTGTTATTGGCTTGGGACTGTCATTACTTTTTAAATATTCGTCTATGCCTTGCCATACATGAAATAATTGGCAAGCATTATCGGGTGGAGGTTCAACAATCTGCCAATGGCCATTTTGCTGAATATGCACGCCAGTTTCTTTAAAAAGTGCACGGTAAATGGATTTTTGCGGTGGATATTTATCCGGTTCGAAGCCTAAATCGGGCAGGTGCGCATGGTTTAATAACGCCGCGACTAATTTATTTCTGGCGGAATTGGCTTGTGCCGAGGTTTTATTGCGGTTAACCAGTTCATTTTTAACAATCGGCATTTTCGCATAAATGATCTGCAAAATACGCGAGAGTTGATATTGCAAGGATTTTTTGTCGGCTATTGCTAAGGGTTCGCCGCGCCAAATCCATTGATTTTGCCCCGGCTGTTCTAAAATCTGGCTTATCAGCCTTTCTTCCATCCGTCTGGCCACCATTAAACGATCTTTCAGTTCCCGTGATGCAACGGGATCGGATTTGATTTCCGGGCTTTCGTTTTGAATCCTTTCCAAAGCCAATACCTCAACTACCGCACTACGGAGTTGCGTTACGTTTTCGCATAATGCAAAAACAGTCAGTTCATCACCTTCTTGCGTGATGCGCTGAAACGCCTTGAGAGCATCGGCATCTTCGGCGAGGAACAGTACGATTTGTGGGATTTTGTTTTGTTTGTATTGCTTAAATCCATTTTGCAGTGAAACGTAAAGGGGTTGAAAATAGCGTAAAGTTCCTGTTGTGATGGAATAACGTCTTGCCACGATAGGGAGTAACGTTTTGCGTTTATTCAATACTTCGGCTAAATCAACTCGTCCGAGTTGTTGCACAACCTCATTAAGTTGGGTTTCCAAGTCAAAATCGCTGCCCTGCCAGATGCGAAACTCTGAACTGAATTTGCGATAGGTGATAATGGATTTGTCTTGTAAGGTTTTTAGGTCTTCCATGACCTGACCCGCATCAGAGAAACACAATGACAGTAATCCGGCACTGGCTTTCAAGCCGCCTTGCATACCGATAATATTGAACAAGCCAATCGTTTTAAGCAGTTGTATTTCACTATCTTTGGCATCACCTAACCGTTCGATAGCGGTCAATACTTCTGTCCAGCGGCGGTGTGTGGCATGGTCGGTGGCAATCATCGGCTGGTTATGAATAAAGTATTCAAAAATTTCCCACGGCTGAACCCAATCACCAACTTTACGCAGGCGTTTTAAGCCGTCTTGAAAGCCATAATACTCCTGACTGCCTAAATAGCTAAATAAGGTACGCTCATTTTGCGCCACTTTTTGGCATAACACTGGCAAAATCAATGTCGAAACAGGGTGCATTGGATAGCATTTAGCCAGGATTTTTTTAGCAGTGCCAGGTGATAGAGACACTGGCAAGGCATTTTTCTGATGAAGTACATCTACTATTTTTTGTACTTCTTTGTGGATATTATTACGTTGACTATCCGTCAGTTGTGATTTGAACGCGGAGGCCACAACTCGTAAGGTTTGTTCAGCGGATTCCAGAAAAGGAATGCTTTCAAAGCGACCTTGTACTTTTTGCCATTCATTACGTAAAGTTTCGCCTAAACCTTTAGCGTATTGCTCAAATGCTTGATGCATCAATACCACGAGCAAAACGTTGACTTTTCCACCTTTATAGGCATATTCCGCTAAAGTCTGTAACAAATAGATGTCATTGGCACCCTGATGACGTGCTTCGTATTCAAGAAATTTTCCGAGTTCGTCAATGACAATCAGGATACCTCGTCCTTGTTTCTTTTGAACAGCCTGTTTCAAGCTGTCAAGCAAGTCCAGTATTTCACTATTGGTTGCTCCTGTTTGTGCGGCTGTTGCAATATCCTTGATGATATTGGGCTTTTTGCCTGGTTTCTCTTGCCAGAAGTTTTCTGCTGCAAGCAACATTGCCTGTAGCAATCGTTGACTTAAAGATTCCGAGCTACCGGTTAATAAAACTGTGCAATAAGCATTCGTTTCATGAGTATGACTTGTAAAAAGCGATGCTAATTCAGGACTGTGCCGTTGTAGTTTTTCTTCGGCATAAACGCTGGTTATAAGGTTTTGATCTTCCAATAAATGAGCCAGGAAAACCGCAAAAGAGGATTTACCTGAACCATAAGGTCCAACTAACGACCATGCTCTTGGCATGGATTGGCTATTGAACGTCTCTGCAATCTTTTCTAAAACGGAAATTGCCTTGGTTGTTGGAATATAGGCATTAAGAATCTGATCGGAATCGATATCTCGTTCCAAATTAATTGAGCGGGTATAATGAGTGTCAATTTGTACAAAGTCATTCATCAGGCAACCCGTTCCATTATTTCATAGTGGTTGCGTAAAAACTCAAGTGAATTAATTACTGTATCTTCACGAAATAATTGATTCATGCCGGCAGTTTCATTAATGTTGAAGTGTGTGGGATAATGCGCGACCAAATGTTCCAGTTTTGCCATTAAATCAGCTTCTGTCAATCGAAAAACGCTACCCACACCGACACCTGATTTTTCTCCATACATTAAATCAGCGATGGGCAGTGATGGTGTTTTGCGCTGATTAAACACTTCATTAACAGCAAATGCAAAAACCCCTAAAGGTAAACCTTCGCGTCGTTCAGGACGTGAAACAAAGCTCTGCGTCATCATACCTGCTGATACCAGCCCTAGTGAGGCTAAAGGAACATCTAAAATATCCTCTAAATCTGTTTTAGCGCTTAATTTTGCCTGACAATACATTTTTAAAATAATATTTATTTCATGTTTAACTGTCCTTTCTGAATGTTTTCCTGTCAACTGCTGTTTAACAAAATCAACAAGCGCATTTGCCGCTTCATCAACATTAAATTCGACTTTGTGATAACAATTAAAAAACCAATACCAGGCCGTTGCCATTTCTGCATTCGTTGCAATCAACCAGTGAATTAACCAAAGTGTCGCTTCATCTTCAAGATAAGGATCCCAGCCGTCATAAGCTAAAATCGCTTGTCCCAGTACAGTTGTTTGCAATCCATCGGGTGTCATTTCTAACATTTGCGTAGCACGTAGCCAATAACGAATGGCATTTACCATATTTTTGCCGACACCAAGTGTTACAGTCGCTGCATCCGAATTAAAAATGTTATTTTCGTGTTGGAATGCCTGAAAACCTTTCGTCAACCAACCATAGCGAAGAGAAAAGGTTTCATGCCGACCAAAGGCGGCTTTGTTAGGGGTGATGGGATTGATCAAACTGTCCATATTTATAAAAAATAGTAACGACTCATCCGGTTGTGTTGTAGCCGGCGCAGGTCATTGATTTATCAGGACACGTGCATACAT
>CAYNIU010000163.1:0-5352 GCA_964397365.1 uncultured Methylomarinum sp.
GACTGAAGTTTTCTTTAATCACCATTCGCAATACCACGATATGTTCTGCATTAGGCGGTAATGGGTAGGCCGGTACAATCCAACCATTTTTTCTCAGTTCATCAGATATATGATAGGCGGTAAAAATACTGTCATCAATTAATCTGATAACGACAGTCGGCAGAAAATTGGCATCTGTCAGGACTTCAAAGAAACCGGATTCTGCCAGTTTTTGTTCAAGATACTGAGCATTGCTCATTACCGCACTGATAATTTTACGGTAGCCGGATTTACCCAGGCGCATAAACATATAATATTGTGCCAGCAAAATGGAACTGCCTTTGGAAAAATTCAGGCTATAGTTGTACATTGATCCACCCAGATAATTAATCTCAAAAGGCAGCTCCGTCGGTAAATCTGATTTATCCTTGAAAATAACCGAGCCCATACCAGCATATACCAGTCCAAATTTATGATTGGATACATTGATGGATCTGACTTGTTCCAGTCTGAAATCCCAGATGAACTGCGGTTGATAGAAAGGTAAAACAAATCCGCCGCTGGCTGCATCTACATGGATCGGAATATCCATCCCGGTCTTTTGTTTATGTTTTAGCAGTAACTGATTCATGCTGCTAATGTCATCGACCTGACCTGTAAAGGTGGTGCCAACGACCACGCCGACAGCAATGGTGCTCTCATCCAGCAACGGCTCAATATCTTCAGCATTGATGGTATATTTATCAGCCTGAAGAGGAATGACCCGCATTTCCACATCAAAATAACGGGCAAACTTTTCCCAGCAGGTATGAACATCGGCGCCAAAAATAATATTGGGATGGCTAATATTCAGTCCGTCCACTTGTCTTTTTTTACGCCAATTCCATTTGTGCGCCAATAATGCCAGCATGATGGCTTCTGATGAACCAATGGTGGTCACGCCAACTGGATCACAGTCTTCCGGCGCGTTAAATAACGCCGCTTCCATTTGAATTATCCGATCTTCAATTACTTTCAATTGCGGATATTCATCTTCATCCACCAGGTTTTTGGTCGCGCCCAGTCTGATTAGTTCATCGGCTTCCGGTTCCATCCAGGTGGTGACAAAAGTGGCCATATTTAATGCCGGATTGCCTTCCAGATTCATTTCATCAGCAACGATGCGATAGGCCACCTCCGGCATCAGTGAATCTTCAGGCATTCTTTTTTTCTCGATAGGTTGAGTATCCCAGCGTCCGCCATAGATTGGTGTGATATAGGGACTTTCCTGTTGTTGCCGTTTTCTGAACAGTGATCTCAGTGCTTTGCTAATATTCATTATTTTATCCGGGTAGGGGGTAGCTTTCCTTAATCAACAGACTCATGAGCAAGGCCATCATCAGGCTGATAACGATTGCTGATAAGGCATATTGGAAGTCGGCTGCTGAAAAATTTAAAGCTGTAGTTCGGGCAGTCGTGGCTTGTCCATCTTGTAGTAGTTTGCCAATCAGCGGTTGAAATAATGCACTGCCGCCAATCAACCAGGTATTGGTAAAACCCAGCGAAGTGCCTTCGGCCTGCTTAGAGCCAATTTTGGCATTATTAGCATAAGCCAATACATTGCCGCAACAGCAGAAACCCAGCAAAAAAATTAGTAGATAAGCTGCCCACAAGGGTAATTCAGGCATATAAAGCAGTACTGTCATGCTGATCAGTCCACCGCCGGCGCCAATGGTCATCGGTAATTTAAAACGGCGGATACGGTCGGCAAACCAGCCGAAAAAGAAACTGCCGGGGATGGCTCCGATAAATAACATAGAGACAATGGTTGCCGCTTCTGTCTGGACACTGTGAAATTTGGATTGAATAAACAATGTGCCCCAGAGCGCCCCGAAAGCAATGAAACTGGTATTGATAGTTGCGGCATAAATTCCGCTAAACCAGGCATCACGTTGACACAACAAGTATTTTAAATCAGCGAGAACATGAGGTTTAACGGCCGTATTTTGTGGTTTTGTTGCCGTTGCCGGTCGATCATGCATAAACAGATAAATCAGCAGAGATAAGGATAATCCCAAACCGGCAATTAGCCATAAGGTCTCACGCCAACCCAGTGTTTCTGCTAATGCAGAAATTGGACCTTCGCCACTGACTGCGCCTAGCATACCGATTACATTGGTCAATCCAACCATAGTGGCAAAACGATTGGCCGGAAACCAGTTGGCCGCCAGCTTCAAACAGGAAACAAACGAAAAAGCAGCGCCAGCGCCGACCATCATTCGTGTTAAAGCCGCCTGTGCCGGTGATGAGGCATAAGAAAACAACAGGCAACTGCTACCGGCAAAAAGTGCTGCCAATACCAGAGGACGTTTTGGACCAAAGTGGTCAACTATTAGCCCGACAGGAATCTGTAATACCGCGTAGGAATAAAAATAGCAGGATGCGATAAAACCCAGTGTTGCGGCATTGGTGTGAAATGTATTGATAAGCTGATGCCCCAATGCCGCAGGAACTACCTGGTTGATAAAGTCAAAATAAAAATACAGGGTACCTAATCCCCACATTAACCACGGTAAAAAAAATTTCATGATGCAGATGAACTAATCAGTACTGATAGTCCGACCCAGCATGAATAAAGCAATACCGTCAAACAGTAAACTAATACCAACAAATATACCTAGATAGATTAAAGAGCTTTGCGGCCAGCCGATGAGGATGAGTATTGCCAGCAAGGCTGATAGAATGCCATTAAAAGTCATCCACATCCAGCCCGAATGAGGGTAACGTTGTTGACTCAAGCCAAAACTGGCAAAGGCATCAGTAAAAAAATAAAATGACAACACCAGCATAATGGCGGCAATACCAGAGCTTGGAAAGACCAGTAGCAACACACCCCCAACAATTAGAATCAGTGGTTTCAGCCAGTTTACAAAAGAACTGAAAACATTTTGATAGTTGTGGTAAGCCAGCAAAACCCCCGCTATTATCATCAAACTACCGAAAAACACTTCGATGGCTAATGACAGGGCTTGAGGTAACAAGATACCGGCGATACCTAAAATTACCAAAAGTATTCCGGTAATTTTGATAGAAGATTGCATTTTTTTAGTCGGGTCGATTTCTGTGTTGGTTGATTTCATATTCATATCTTTTTTAATTTATTGAAGACATCTATTAAGGAGCCGTTGCAAAGTAATTACCAGAGATAGCAGGCATCATTTCCCAACAACTGTTCAATTTCCAGCAGGCGATTTCTTCAGTAAATTGTCTGAATCCATCCCAGTCCCCTTCAGCCAATGGATCTTCCCAAAGAATGATGGGGTATTTTGCAACCCATTCTTTGGCTACAGCATGATGATTGATGTTTTTCCGGCTCTGCCTGCAAATCCCGTAGTATTTTATGGATTGGGTCACACTCCATGAGTCGACTCTTCCGTTTCAGGTAAAAATTCATCCAATGCTTCAAAAAGTGAGTTCATATACATATAGGCAGGGCCACCATGCATAATGACAGCCATAAAACCGGCTTCAACTATTTCATCACGACTGGCGCCCCGGCTGACTGCGCTTTTAACATGGGCTGCGATGCAACGATCACACTGGGCGGCAACTGCCAAGGCTACATTAATTAACTCTTTTTGGCGTTGGTTGAGAGCTTCGCCAGCATCTGCCTTATGCAGAAAATTTAAAAAAGATTTAGTTTCATCAGGATACTGTTTTAACAAACGCTGTCTTGTTGTTGCTGCTTGTTCAAGTAATTCACTCATTCTACCCATTGTTCTCTCCTAATGTTGTTTTACCCAGGTGACTGCATCCGGAAATTCAGCAGATGGATACGTCATCACCTGTCCATCTATAAAATAGGCGCTGATTTTTGTTGCCCATTCCAGCCATTTCTGCTCACCCACTACCGCTATTTTGTCGAAATCATGTCGATGCTGTATGCCGAAGACTAGATCATCCCAGGCTGCTCCTGGTTTCCAGCCCATAAAGTTATCGTCGAAATAAATGACGACTCTGATTTTTCCAAACTTTTTTAATCGTCGATCAAGATGGGGAATAAAAACATCTTCATAATCTTGACTGCTGAGCGCTTCTGATGCTCTAACCACAAGTGTTTTGTCATCTGTTTCCGGCATAATTTCTAACATAAAAGTTCCTCGGAAGGGGGCATAAAAAACGCATAAGAGTATGCACTAGGTGTTTTTTTCATCAAGCCAGTTACATATTGGCTGTAATACGCTTCTCGACCTCCAGTACATGCAGGGTCGTTTTTATCACCGTGTCAGGGTTCAGGCTAATTGAATCAATACCCAGTTCGACCAGAAATTCGGCCATTTCCGGATAGTCGGAAGGCGCCTGCCCACAGATACCCGAATGACGTCCATTACGCCTGGCACCCTCGACTGCCAACCGGATCATCTCCTTGACGCCGGCGTCACGCTCATCAAAATCAAAGGCCACCATTTCTGAATCACGATCCACGCCTAGTGTTAATTGGGTCAGATCATTGGAACCGATGGAAAAACCATCAAACAATTTGGCAAAAGCATCCATTTGAATCACATTATTGGGGATTTCGCACATGACATAGATTTCAAGATTATTTTTGCCCTGTTTTAACCCCAGTTCAGCCATTTTGCTCAGTACCCGTTCACCCTCATCAACACGCCGGCAGAAAGGTATCATTAAAATAATATTTGTTAACCCCATTTCTTCGCGCACCCGTTTCATGGCGGCGCATTCCAGAGCAAAACCCTGTTCATAAGCAGGATGGGTATAGCGGGATGCGCCGCGAAAACCCAGCATGGGGTTGGCTTCTTCCGGTTCAAAAGCGCTGCCGCCGATCAAGGAAGCGTATTCATTACTTTTGAAGTCAGACATGCGAACTACAACCGGTCTGGGATAAAATGCGGCAGCAATGGTGCCGACACCTTCAGACAAACATTGTATAAAATAGTCAGACGGATTTGAGTAATTTTTAAGCAGGCTGTTTATTTTGTCCCGTTCAGGCCTGCTAGCAACCTTTTCCGGGTGTAACAGAGCCAGTGGATGCACCTTGATGTATTCATTGATGATAAATTCCATCCTCGCAAGTCCTACGCCATCACTGGGTAAAAAACTACTTTTAAATGCCAGTTCAGGATTACCCAGATTCAACATGATTTTTGTTTTTGGGCGCGGCAGTTCAGACAGATCGGTCTGGATAATTTCAAAAGGGATGTTCCCACGATATATTTTACCCGTATCGCCTTCTGCACAGGACACGGTAATCTGCTCACCATCATTAATTATTGAGGTGGCATTTTCACAACCAATAACTGCAGGGATACCCAGTTCACGAGCAATAATTGCGGCATGACAGGTACGGCCGCCCCGGTTGGTCACAATTGC
>CAYNIU010000164.1:0-5331 GCA_964397365.1 uncultured Methylomarinum sp.
GGACACCGCCCTTTCACGGCGGTAACGGGGGTTCGAACCCCCCTGGGGACGCCATGAATAGATGTCCGCTGCGCTGGTGGCGGGTGTTTTTTCATAGATAACACGGTAGTTTCATGTTTTATTCTCAAAAAACGTTATAAATTCCGTTCAAGGTTTTCTGGCAGTGGTGTTCTTGTTGTCAACGTTTTGCTTTCGCCTTTTCTTGTCCTCAAAAGCTTTTTGTATGGTGGATGTGAATCTATGTTGGGATAGAAAGTGCTTTTGAAGGTTTTGGGTTTGACGGCATGGCTAATAATATATATCATTGCACAGTTATGTTAGACAGATTGCCTGATTTTATAGATCCAGTATTATTCGCTGAAAGGCGGAGAGTGTTGTCCGGGACAATAAAATTGAGTGAATTTACTCGATTGTCAAAAGTTCTGATGAAAAATGACGGTGATGTAAAGATTGATCTTGATTTTGAGAAAACAGGACGATTGGCTGTAATTAGCGGAACAATTGCGGCTGATTTTGTGTTGGAGTGTCAGACTTGCTTAAAAGGTGTTTTATGGCCTGTTGAAATAACTGTAAATTTAGGGGTTGTATCAACGCTTGAGCAGGCAGACAGGCTTGCTGAAGAATTCGAGCCATTATGGATGGAAACAGAAACAATTTCTTTGATAGATCTGGTTGAGGATGAAGTTCTTCTTTCTTTGCCTGATTTTCCAAGGCATAGCGATCAATGTATGGGATATTATGACAGGGCAAAGGAAGCACAACTGTTTACGGATAAAGATAACGAGCAATTAAAGTCTGACAACCCGTTTTCTGTTCTAGCTAAACTTAAAAATATTGGAGAGTAATTAAATGGCTGTACAAAAAAGTAAAGTGACTCGTTCTAGGCGCGGTCAACGTCGTTCTCATGATGCATTAACCAGCAAGACGCTGGCTCAGGATCCATTGACCGGTGAAGTTCATTTACGTCACCATATGACGCCTGATGGTTTTTTTAAGGGACGTCAAATTATAGCCGGTAACGATGAAGATTAATTTCTGACTCCTTGTAAATGTTTTAGCAAAACTTTCGCATTTTACGCTTACATTCTTTTCCTTGTTTATGTCGGTAATACTGCGGTCGGCATGCATAATTAGATAGCCGAGGGCTTGCTCGTGTGAAGTGAATTATTGCTGAACAGTTTCGATGTCTTCCTTAATTTCAAAAGAGTAACGGCTTGTTGGCGCAGGACGTTACTTTTCAATCTTTCAGGAGTTAATCCTAGACGTGAGCTCAACTATATCAATTGATGCCATGGGAGGGGATTTTGGTCCTCAAGTCACTGTTCCGGCATCGCTGGAGTGCTTAAAAGCAAACCCAGATTTAAAACTTATCATGGTCGGTGATGAGACTGTTTTAGCTGAACAGTTAAGTCAGGCGCTTGTTGATTTTAAGGACAGAATTCAGATTCATCATAGCTCTCAGATTGTCGAGATGGATGAATCGCCACAAAGAGCCTTAAAAAATAAAAAAGACTCCTCTATGCGGGTTGCTATCAATCTGGTGCGCGATGGTGTTGCCGATGCATGCGTCAGTGCAGGAAATACGGGGGCTTTAATGGCAACAGCCCGGTTTGTATTGAAAATGATACCAGGAATAGACAGGCCAGCAATAATTTCTACTTTGCCTTCTGTTTTTGGTCATACGCATATGCTGGATTTGGGCGGTAATGTTGATTGTACTGCCGAACATCTCTATCAATTTGCGATTATGGGTGAAGAGGTTGTCAAGGCGGTAGAAAATATTGATAAGCCGAGGGTCGGATTGCTGAATATTGGCGAAGAGGATACCAAGGGCAATGAGCAGGTTAAATCGGCTGTCAGACTACTGGAAAATTCATCATTGAATTATATTGGTTATGTAGAAGGGAATTCTATAAATGCCGGTAATGTGAAAGTTGATTTGATTGTAACAGATGGTTTCGTCGGTAATGTTGCCTTAAAATCAATTGAAGGCGCGGCAAAAATGATTGCCACTAAATTGAAACAGTCGTTTAATAAAAATTTATTGACCCAACTGTTGGGAGTTATGGCATACCCGGTATTGAAGTCCTTTAAAGACAGTATTGATCCCCGGTTATATAATGGCGCTAGTTTTATCGGTTTGCGGGGATTGGTAATCAAAAGTCATGGCGGGGCTGATATTCTTGCTTTTGAAACAGCAATACATTTAGCTGAAGTTGAAATTGCAAAAGATGTAACACGTAAAATTAGTGAAAAAGTTGAACGTGCTTTAGCTCAAAAGGAGGATATGTGAAACGTTATGCAAAAGTTATTGGGACTGGCGGCTATTTGCCGGAAACAATCAGAACCAACGATGATATTTCGCAAATGGTGGATACCTCTGACAGCTGGATATATGAGCGCACTGGAATTAAGTCTCGGCGAATAGCTAGTCCCGAAGAAACTGCCGACAGCATGGCTGAAATTGCCGCTCGTCAGGCCATTGACGCAGCAAATATTACCGCAGATGAAATAGATATGATTATCGTGGCCACCGGGTCGCCTAATCGGGTATATCCCAGTACAGCATGTTTGTTGCAGAATCGTTTGGATATTCGTCGCTGTGTATCATTCGATATTCAGGCGGCTTGTTCAGGATCAATATTTGCGCTTAGTATTGCCGATCAATATATTAAATCAGGAATTGCCAATAAAATACTGATTATAGGGACTGAAATTTGTTCGCGTATCGTTGACTGGAGCGACAGGGGAACTTGTATACTGTTTGGTGATGGAGCAGGTGCAGTTTTGCTGGAATCCTCTGAACAGGCCGGTATTTTATCTACTCACATTGAGTCAGATGGTGGTTACGAAGACTTGTTATATTGCCCCAATCCCCAGGTTGCGACTGAGTCAAATAAAGATGAAGCAGGTTATATCAAGATGCGCGGTAATGAGGTTTTTAAAATTGCAGTCAATACTCTGGGGCGTATCGTTGATGAAACATTAGCGGCGAATGACATGCAAAAAACTGATGTGGACTGGTTAGTGCCGCATCAGGCCAATATCCGTATTATTGCGGCAACAGCAAAAAAATTGAGAATGTCTATGGATCAGGTGGTTTTGACACTGGAAGATCAAGGAAATACCTCATCTGCTTCGGTTTTGCTGGCTTTTAATGAAGCTGTCAGAGATGCCAGGATAAAGAAGGGGCAGGTTGTGCTTTTAGAGGCATTTGGCGCTGGTTTTACCTGGGGGTCAGCACTAATTAAATATTAGGACTTTTGGCAACTCAAGGTTGTCTTGTCGTTTGGTTTTTATCTGTCTTTATGGGGATTTGGACGTAATTCTGATACCGATCAGCGATAGTCTTAATTGTTGCCTGGTTTTAAACATATAAAAACCCAGTAAGGCCGGGTGAACTTTTTTCCGACAATTTTTTAAGAAAATGAGTAAGCAGAATTATAATTTGACATTTGTGTTTCCGGGGCAGGGATCACAATCTGTTGGTATGTTGGCTGATTTGGCTGAAGCTTATCCACAAGTCAGGCACACATTTGAACAGGCTTCAGATGTGTTAGGTTTTGATTTGTGGCGTATGGTGCAAAACGGCCCACTTGAAGAACTGAATCAAACACATAATACTCAGCCGGCGATGCTGGCTGCCGGTGTTGCCGTGTGGCAAGTCTGGTGTGAGCAAAGCAGCATCAGGCCTGGCTGGATGGCTGGACACAGCCTCGGTGAATATACTGCTCTGGTTTGTTCTAACGCTATCAGTTTTGCCGATGGAATCAAATTGGTTGCTGAACGTGGACGTTTAATGCAGGAAGCCGTCCCGGCCGGTATCGGGGCAATGGCGGCAATTATCGGTCTGGATGATCATGAAGTTGTTAAAGTGTGTGCAGATTGTGCTGAAAACGAAATTGTTTCAGCGGTAAATTTTAATGCTCCGGGACAAGTCGTTATTGCCGGTCATGTTGCGGCAGTGGAAAGGGCGATGGAAGCTGCAAAAGCGGCTGGCGCCAAACGAGCTTTGAAATTGCCGGTCAGTGTTCCTTCGCACTGTGCTCTGATGGAATTGGCTGCTGAAAAACTGGCTGAAAAGTTGATTGACACTCCTATTGAAATTCCTGATGTTACCTTGATTCATAATGTGGATGTTGCCGCACATAGCGCCGAGGAAGTGATACGCAATGTTTTGCGCGAACAGTTATTCAAGCCGGTGCGCTGGGTGGATGGTATCAGGTTTATGCATGATCAAGGTGTTACGGCATTTGTTGAATGTGGTCCTGGAAAGATACTGATGGGACTTAACAGACGTATTGTTAAAGATGCTGAACATATGACAATTTTTGATCCTGTAACATTAAATAAAGTTTTGGAGCAATTAAATGGATAAAAAAATAGCTTTGGTTACCGGAGCCAGTCGGGGTATCGGACGTGCTATTGCTGAAAAATTGGCGGCAGATGGTTTTTTTGTCGTCGGTACGGCAACATCGGATAGTGGAGCTGATTCCATTTCCACCTGGGTAGCTGAAAATGGTCATGGGCTTAAACTTAATGTTGGCGATGTTGAATCTATCGCAGCAGTGATCAAGAACGTTAACGATAATTTCGGAGCGCCGTTTGTATTAGTCAATAACGCCGGTATTACCCGTGATAATTTATTGATGCGAATGAAAGAAGAGGAATGGAATGAAGTCATTAACACTGATCTGACCTCAATTTTTCGTATGAGTAAGGCCGTTTTACGTGGCATGGTGAAAGCTAGGGGAGGACGGATTATCAATATTTCTTCGGTTGTCGGTGCAACCGGGAATGCTGGACAGGCAAATTATGCAGCTGCAAAGGCCGGGATGGTTGGTTTTGCAAAATCCATGGCCAAAGAAGTGGGGTCGCGGAACATTACTGTAAATACGGTCGCTCCGGGGTTTATTGATACCGATATGACCAAAGATCTGGCCGATGAGAACAAAGAAACACTGTTAGCATCAGTCGCTCTGGGACGATTGGGGAATCCTGATGAAATTGCTCATGCGGTTTCATTTTTAGCTTCTGATGGAGCTTCTTATATTACCGGTGAAACCATTCATGTGAATGGCGGAATGTTTATGCCTTAGGAGCGCGTACAGAATAAGTTCGGCAACCGCTTGTGGAATTTATGTTTGTATTCAATGCGCGGAGAATGGTGCATTGTAAGCTATGTAACCATAGCCGCAACATCAAAGACGGACAAAAAGATAAGCGAGTCACCTAACTTAATTTTATGCGCGTTCCTTGAATATTGTGATTTTAAACTGATTTCAAGTATAATTCACCCCGCCGTCTGGAATAGTAGCCAGTTGCGGGATT
>CAYNIU010000165.1:0-5327 GCA_964397365.1 uncultured Methylomarinum sp.
CAGGCTTTATCCATATTCCCTTCAATAATGTAAATGCGATTGAACAGGCTTTAGCTCAGTACCCCGATATTGTCGCCATTCTGGTCGAACCGGTACAGGGAGAAGGTGGCGTAAATATTCCGGCTACAGATTATCTGAATCAAATACGTTCGCTTTGTAACCAACATGATCTACTGATGATGGTGGATGAAATTCAGACGGGCGTCGGGCGCACAGGAAAATTCCTGGCATATCTGCACAATAATATTATTCCTGATGTCTGCACCATGGCCAAAGCGCTGGGCAATGGAGTTCCAATAGGCGCCTGCCTGGCCAAAGGTAAAGCCGCGAAATTACTGGTCGCCGGAAGTCATGGTTCTACATTTGGCGGAAATCCGTTAGCATGTAGTGCGGCATTAGCTGTTATTGAAACTCTGGAACAAAATAACCTGATCGAACAAGCCGAACACAAAGGACAAAGAATATGTAACCTGCTTATCCAGAAAACAACAGCCAACAAGCAAGTTATCAATATCCGCAACAAAGGCTTAATGATAGGAATTGATTTATCCGGGCCATGTACAGAATTGGTTGCCAAAGCCCTGAAAAAAGGACTGTTGATTAACGTCACAGCTGAAAAAACAATTCGCCTATTGCCACCTCTGATTATCAATAATGACCAAATTAACAGTCTGACTGAATGCTTATCAGACCTTATTAATGAATATACACAACAGCTTCAATAACTATGCACCCCAGACACTTTATCAGCCTGCTGGATTTATCAAGTGACGAATTACGCACTCTGATCCACAGAGCCACTGAATTAAAAAACAATCACGACCTCAACTATCAACCGTTAAAAGGCCGAGTTCTGGCGATGATATTTGAGAAATCATCTACCCGTACCCGTATTTCATTTGAATCCGGCATGACGCATTTTGGTGGCAGTGCGTTATTTTTATCACCCCGGGACACGCAACTTGGCCGCGGAGAGCCACTGGAAGACAGCGCCAAAGTCATCTCCAGCATGGTCGACTGTATTATGCTGAGAACTCACGATCACGAAACGGTCACCACCTTTGCAAAACACTCCAGCGTTCCTGTTATTAACGGCTTGACCGACCTGCTACACCCCTGTCAATTATTGGCTGATATGCAGACTTATTTTGAACAGAGGGGAGATATAGAGGGCAAAATTGTGACCTGGGTTGGTGATGGTAATAACATGTGCCATTCCTATATCAATGCGGCGATAATGTTTAATTTCCAACTAAATATTGCCTGCCCGGATGGTTACTGTCCACTTGCAAATATCGTTGAAAACGCAGGCGACAGAGTTCGTATTTTTGACAATACGGAAGCGGCTGCCAACGAATCTAACCTAATCGTCACGGATGTGTGGGCCAGTATGGGACAGGAAGCGGAGCAGAAAAAGCGTGAAATCGCCTTTAAAGATTTTCAGGTTACCGAAAAAATCATGCAGGCCGCCCATAGCGATGCCCTATTCATGCATTGTCTCCCAGCTCATCGTGGCGAAGAGGTCAGCGCTGAAGTCATTGACGGCCCACAAAGTGTTGTTTTTGCTGAAGCCGAAAACAGGCTGCACGCACAAAAAGCATTACTGGAATTTCTCATCTGCCAATAAATTCGCTAGAATCAGGAATGAGAATGAAATAGTCCGTACATTCTTTAGCTTTCAAACTTATATAAAAGAGCCTATTTGTGAAAAATTTACTCAGTTCTTTATTCCTTCTGTCAATTATCAGTACCTCTGTCAACGCAAAAACAGTCTATGTTACCGATTCAATAAAATTCACCCTCAGAAGCAGCGAAAGCAACCGCAGCAAAATTTTAAAAATGGTGCCCAGTGGAACGCCTTTAACTGTCATTGAAGAAAACAAAGCCTCAGGATATAGCAAAGTACGCACAGGGGGCATTGAAGGTTACATTTTAACCCGGCACACCACTCCGAAACCGATTAGTCGCTGGTATCTGAATAAAGCTAATAAGCAACTGCAAGAACTGAAAAAAGAAAACAAACTCATTAATGAAGAACTGCAACAACTGAAAGGCAATAACAGTAACGCTCTTGCCTCCAATCAAACGCTGACCCAGGAGCGTGATCAATTAAGTAAAGAATTAAATGATTTAAAACAAACCGCAGCAAATGCCGTACAGTTAAAACATCAACGTGATCAATTACAAGAACGCGTCATTTCGGTTGAAAGAGAATTGCAACAATTGAAACGGGAAAATCAAGCGCTGGAAGACAGCGCCAATCAGGATTGGTTCTTATATGGCGGAATCCTGTCTCTATTTGGTGTTCTCTTAGGATTTGTTCTACCTAAATTGAGCTGGCGCCGCAAAACCAGCAATTGGGATACGTTTTAAGGAACGTATACAAAACACTGTGAAAAATCAACGTCACGTCCCATTATAAATAATTAACATAACAAACACAGGAATCGCTTATATGGCCAATCCAGGTGATAAAAATACCCGCACCTTCTCATCTCAGGTTGTTGACGGCATGGAACGCGCACCCAGTCGAGCCATGTTGCATGCCGTCGGTTTTAAAAACGAAGATTTCAGCAAACCTCAAATAGGCATCGCTTCAACCTGGAGCATGGTCACACCTTGCAACATGCACATCAATAAACTGGCCGATGATGCTGCCCGAGGCGTTGATCAAGCAGGCGGAAAAGCAGTCATTTTCAACACTATCACCATATCTGACGGTATTTCCATGGGTACTGAAGGAATGAAATATTCACTGGTATCCCGTGAAGTCATTGCCGATTCAATTGAAACAGTGACCGGTTGCCAGGGTTTCGACGGTGTCGTAGCAATTGGCGGTTGCGATAAAAACATGCCGGGTTGCATGATCGCCCTGTCACGACTGAATCGTCCCGCCGTTTTTGTCTATGGGGGCACTATTCTGCCCGGCTGTCATAAAAACAAAAAACTGGATGTTGTTTCGGTTTTCGAAGCAGTAGGAGAACGCGCTAATAATAAAATTGACGATGCCGAACTGGAAGCCATCGAATCCAAAGCCATTCCCGGCGCAGGTTCCTGTGGTGGCATGTATACAGCCAACACCATGGCTTCAGCAATTGAAGCGCTGGGCATGAGCTTACCCAACAGTTCAGCCCAAGCCGCTGTATCTGAAGACAAGCGGCTGGACTGTGAGCGCGCCGGCGCGGCGATACTGGAATTACTGAAAAAAGATATAAAACCCTGCGACATCATGACCAAAGAAGCGTTTGAAAACGCAATCACTGTGGTTATTGCATTAGGGGGTTCAACCAATGCTGTTTTGCATTTACTGGCGATGGCTAATGCCAGTCATATCGACTTGACTTTGGATGATTTTACCCGTATCGGCGAACATGTACCCATGCTGGCAGATCTAAAACCCAGCGGCCGTTACCAAATGGCCGAATTGATTGAAATTGGCGGTATTCAACCCTTGATGAAAATCTTGCTCGATAAAGGCTTATTGCATGGAGACTGCTTAACCGTAACCGGTAAAACACTGGCGGAAAACCTGACTGAAGTACAACCTTATCCGCAAAACCAGGATATGATTCGTCCATTGGATAATCCAATCAAGAAAGACAGTCATCTGGCTATTCTTTACGGCAACCTGGCCACACAAGGCGCTGTCGCTAAAATTACCGGCAAAGAAGGTCTGGTTTTTACCGGCACGGCCAAGGTTTTTGATGCCGAAGAACAGGCGCTACAAAGTATTCTCAACGGTGATATTGTCAAAGGCGATGTGATTGTGATTCGTTATGAAGGCCCAAAAGGTGGTCCTGGTATGCGGGAAATGCTTTCTCCCACCTCTGCCATCATGGGCAAGGGTCTGGGCAAAGATATTGCGCTAATTACTGATGGGCGTTTCTCCGGCGGCACCCATGGCTTTGTGGTAGGTCATATTACTCCTGAAGCACAAGTTGGCGGCGCCCTGGCTATTGTCAAAGATGGCGACCAAATCACTATTGATGCGGAAAACAAACAATTGACACTCCATGTCAATGAACATGAAGTTACTCGGCGTATGGAAAAATGGCAACAACCCGCACCACGATATACACGCGGCGTATTAGCCAAATATGCCAAACTGGTCAGCCCGGCATCTAAAGGGGCAGTCACGGATAACTTTGAATAAACCACAAATGCCGGCTCTTTAAAAGACGGTCGGCACAACTTTTTATGATGAGTACGAATATTCTGCCCGATGTAAATCACAAAGCTGCTTTTGTCAGCTGGTTCAGAAACTCATCTCCTTATATTCACGCCCACAGAAATCGTACATTTGTCATTTTCTTTAGTGGCGAAGCGCTTTATCAGCAATTTGACAAGCTGATTCATGACTTTGCTTTGCTAAAAAGTCTAGGTATCCGTCTGATTCTGGTACATGGTATTCGTCCTCAGATTGATCAACGCTTACACCTACAAGGTATTACCTCTAAATTTCATGATAATTTACGCATTACCGACGAACAAACTTTACAGTATGTAAAAGAAGCCGCCGGACTGGTTCGTGTGGAAATTGAAGCCTTGTTATCCATGGGGCTGGCTAATTCACCCATGTCCGGCGCCAAAATAAAAGTAGCATCCGGTAATTTTGTCACCGCTAAACCTTTAGGCATCATCAGGGGAATTGATTATTGTCATACTGGTGTCGTTCGTCGTATTGACCACCAAGCTATTCATCAGCAACTGAAACAAAACAATATCGTCTTGATATCGCCTATAGGTTACTCACCTACTGGCGAAGTCTTTAATCTGGCGGCAGAACAGGTGGCCACTGAAGTGGCCATTTCACTGCAAACTGAAAAACTCATTTTACTCACTGAACAAGATTGTCTGTCTCCCGTAAACAGCCGGACTATCAGACAAATGACTACCCATGAGGCGCAAGCTTTTCTGAATCAACACAATGAGATAACCGATAGCATATATAGATCACTGTCAGCCGCTATTTTAAGCACTCAGCAGGGAGTTGACCGAGTTCATCTGGTCAATCGACATATTGACGGCGCCCTGTTACTGGAATTATTCAGCCGTGATGGCATTGGCACATTAATCAGCGCAAGCGCATTTGAAGAAATTCGTCCCGCCACCTTAAATGATATTGGTGGAATATTGGAACTCATTAAACCACTGGAACAACAAGGTCGACTGGTAAAACGTTCCAGAGAAAAGCTGGAAATGGAAATTGATGATTATATCGTCATAGAACGTGATGGCCTTATCATTGGCTGTACTGCCCTGCACAAACTGAATGATGGCAAATCCGCTGAAATTGCCTGCCTTGCTGTACATACTGATTATCAAAA
>CAYNIU010000166.1:0-5160 GCA_964397365.1 uncultured Methylomarinum sp.
CAAAAAATAGGACAACATAATAATGGTTAAACAATTTTTATTTAAAGACCGTAACCGTTTATTTTCTGCGTTGACATTAGCCTGTGAACGATATCTGGATCAGGCGTTGACTAACAAAGGTTCTGCCAGTTTTATGGTCTCAGGCGGCAGTACGCCGGCGCCGCTTTATCAAGCCTTATCTCATGCTGATCTTGACTGGAGCAATATCCATATAGCCCTGGTCGATGAGCGCTGGGTGGATAAAGCACATGAAGCCAGTAATGAAGCGCTGATTAAACGTTCATTATTAATCAACAATGCTGCAATTGCTCCTTTTACCGGCATGAAAACAGCCGCCGAAACCGCGCAACAAGGTTGTACAGAAACAGAATGCCTGTATCAGAAATTACCGAAACCTTTCACGATATCCATTGTCGGTATGGGTAATGATGGTCACACTGCCTCACTATTCCCTCATGCACAAGGCCTAAGTGACGCATTGTCCGAGGACAACACCCAACTCACAGCCACTATCACCGCCCGGCAAAGTGAAGTCACAGGTCCGAATACAGAACGCTTGACACTGACCCTTAACGGTTTATTACATTCAAAACGCTTGATTATTTTACTGACTGGTGAGGAAAAACTGGCCGTCTTCCAAAAAGCCATAGCGAATGGCCCGGTAGAAGACATGCCTGTCCGCGCTATCCTGAGCCAAAACAAGGTTCCCGTTGAACTTTACTGGGCTCCCTGAGAAAAAACCGACTACCGACTTATGGCGAACCCAAAAGTAGGGTACGCATTGCGTACCTAATGTGACAATCTGGTATGCGATGCATACCCTACACTGATTCAGTCCCGTTTTAAATTTGGCCGCCCGGAAAATCATTTTAATTGAATAATTCGCTATTGCACATCTGCATTAGCACTGAAGAGGAACGCACTATGCACCCTGCTATAGAAAAAGTCACCCAAGCAATTATTGATCGCAGTTATGATGCCCGTTCAGCCTATCTGAAATATATTGATGGTCTCGCTAAAAAAGGCCCTATCCGCTCCAACCTTCAATGCGGTAACCTAGCGCATGGTTTTGCAGCTTGCAACGCCGCTGAAAAAGCCGATTTAACCGGCAGTCAGAAAGCCAATATTGCCATCATTACTTCCTATAATGATATGCTGTCAGCCCACCAACCTTATAAAGAATTCCCTGATTTAATCAAAGCGGCAATACATGAAGCCGGCGGGGTCGCCCAAGTGGCCGGTGGTGTCCCTGCTATGTGTGATGGTATAACACAAGGCCAGCCAGGTATGGAAATATCCTTATTCAGTCGCGACTTGATTGCTATGGCGACAGCAGTAGGCATGAGCCACAATATGTTTGACGGTGCTTTATACCTGGGCGTATGCGATAAAATTGTACCGGGATTATTAATTGGCGCTCTGAGTTTTGGTCATTTACCCGCCGTATTCGTCCCTGCCGGCCCGATGACCAGTGGCATCACCAATAAACAAAAAGCACGCGCCCGTCAGGCTTATGCGGTCGGTAAAATTGGCCGAAAAGAACTTTTGGAAGCTGAATCGGCCTCCTATCATTCACCCGGCACCTGTACATTCTATGGCACGGCAAACAGCAATCAGATGATGATGGAAATTATGGGCCTACACTTACCGGGCAGTTCATTCGTCAATCCATACACCCCATTGCGCGATGAATTAACCAAAGCGGCTGCCAAACAGGTGCTTAAACTTACCGCATTAGGAGACGATTATCGCCCTATTGCCCATATGGTGAGTGAAAAAGCGATCGTTAATGCTATTATCGGATTACTGGCAACGGGTGGCTCAACCAACCACACTATGCACTTGATCGCCATTGCCCGCGCATCAGGCATCACCATAAACTGGGATGATTTTGACAACCTCTCCAAAGTCATTCCACAATTGACAAAAATCTATCCAAACGGCCCGGCCGACGTTAACCATTTTCATGCTGCAGGCGGTATGGGGGTCTTGATTGCCGAACTGTTAAAACACGGTCTGCTACATGAAGATATCCTCACTGTTGCCGATGAAAAAGGCATGAACAGTTATACTCAGGAGCCTAAAATCATCAATAACCAGTTAACCTGGAAACCCTGTCCTGAAACTTCTTTAGATACTGAAGTTCTCAGCACAGTTGAAAAACCTTTTTGTTCTCACGGTGGTTTACATGTCATGCATGGTAACCTTGGACGTGGCGTATCCAAACTCTCGGCCGTATCAGAAGATCACCAGATTGTAGAAGCGCCTGCGGTCGTATTTGATGACCAGACTGACTTTCTTGCCGCCTTTCAACGGGGAGAACTGGAAAAAGACTTTGTCGCCGTGATTCGTTTTCAAGGTCCACGGGCGAATGGTATGCCGGAACTGCATAAACTCACCCCGCCACTCGGTGTACTACAGGATAAAGGCTTTAAAGTGGCGCTGGTGACAGATGGACGCATGTCGGGCGCATCAGGCAAAGTCCCTTCAGTCATCCACTTATGCCCTGAATGTGAAATGGGTGGGCCTTTGGCAAAAGTACGTGATGGCGATATTATTTCCCTGAATCTGCAAACCGGTGATATTAACGCCCTGGTTGATGATGAAGAATTTAATGCACGCACAGCGATTCCAAATCGTGCCAACAACCATCATTATGGTATGGGACGAGAAATGTTCGGTGGCTTTCGACTCGGCGCATCAACGGCTGAAACCGGCGCATCAAACCTGTTTCCTGTCGATTAATTTTTTATAATCATTGAAAAATTCAGCTTGCAAGTTGGCTTGTTTGTTGTGATGCAACAAGCTCATTCAACAAATTAACTTAACCTACACATAATCCAATGACTGCTATTAAAGACATCATGAACACCTCACCGGTTATTCCGGTCATGGTTATCAACAAACTCGAACACGCCGTACCTTTGGCTAATGCCCTGGTTGAAGGCGGCCTTAAAGTTCTGGAAATTACCCTGCGAACAGCTGTTGCTGTGGATGCTATCAAAAAAATAAAGGCTGAAGTTCCAGAAGCCATTGTCGGCGCCGGCACTATCATTAATCAGGACACCTTAAAACAGGCCATTGATGCCGGTTCAGAATTCCTGGTAAGCCCCGGTGTAACTGACAGTTTAATTGATTCTGTTCTTAAAACAGGAGTCCCCATTCTACCGGGCGTCATCAGTCCTAGTGAAGTGATGCGATTAATGGAAAAAGGCATTACCGCAATGAAATTTTTTCCGGCAGAGGCGGCCGGCGGTGTTCCCATGCTGAAATCCATTGGCGGCCCACTGCCACAAGTAACTTTCTGCCCTACCGGCGGTGTTAGTCCAAAAAATGCTGTGGAATATCTGGCGCTGAAAAATGTCGCCTGCGTAGGCGGTTCCTGGATGGCGCCTGCCGATCTGGTCGATACCGAAGAATGGGAAGAAATTAGTCGTCGCGCAAAAGAAGCCGCAGATATAACCTAATAACCGCTAAAAAAGGAGAATACACGACTATTCTCCTTCAATTCTTTTTCCAAAAATACAGTCCGCAATTACTTGCTCTCGGATACGCCGTAAATATATCCCTGTAAACTATAATACCTGAATCTGTAACTTCACTACGAAAAGCGGACGAGTTATTGATTTTTTTATGGGGTTACATTTTCCATTTAATATTACAACCAATACTTGGAATTTGTTGTTGATCAATAGGTTGCCCAGCCAATAAATGATCAATTGCCGCACGCAAATCATTACCGCTTGATGGTACATCGTTTTTAGGAGTTGAACCATCAAGACGACCGCGATAAACACAGGCTAAATTGGCATCAAACAAATAAATATCTGGTGTACAGGCAGCCTGATAAGCTTTGGCAACAGCCTGTGTTTCATCATATAAATAAGCCCTAAAAGGATTTCCCCAATCCATCATCAGCTGTTTCATTTTATCCGGCGCATCCTGCGGATAATTTTCAACATCATTGGAACTAATCGCTATTGTGCTGATTCCCAAGGCCGCATAATGCCCGGCAATATCTATCAATTGATCTTTTATATGAATGACATAAGGACAATGATTACAAATAAACAGCACCAGCGTACCCTTTTGACCTTTTAAATCATCCAGACTCTTATTTGTATCTGTCATTGTATCGAACAAAGTGAAATCCGGAGCAAGTGTACCCAACGGCATCATCGTTGAATGAGTTGCAGCCATAAATATTCCTCACTATATGATTAGAATTCCTGAATTCAGGTCAAAACATTATACGGAATTTGGTTGAAAATAACCCTTTAACCTGGTTCATCCCCACCAAAATAATAGTACTATTTTCTAAGAATTATAACTATCTTATTGATATTATAAGTATATTTTTATGGCATAGAACATGCTTTATTTCTTATGTCAGTTCAAATAGGCATTTGAACCTTTTTTGTTAAAGGATGTTCATGGAACAAGTCAGTTGTCGGACTCATTTCATGCTCATCCCTAATAATACAGATGCATCTGCTTAGATCAAGCGGACGCATCTGTCAATCTGGAGAATATACATGAACACCCTATTTCATAAATTGGCTTTATACACAGCAAGCATTCTCATTTCCTCTTTACCTTTTACAACAATGGTTGCAGAGGCCGATGATAAAGTAAAAAACAATACACTTCAAAAGTCAGCCATACAGAAACAGCGACAACCTACACTACCAAATCACTAGCTAACCGGTAAATAGTTATAAAAAATAACTATCAGTTAATGGTTTCAACATTACCCTTAGAAAAAATTTATAGCTTTGTAACCATATGAAAATATCAATGCAAAAATCTCTAGTTTCCTTACTGTTAATGCTGTTATTTGTCACTTCCGCTCAGGCACAAACAATAAACAATATGTTTGGTTTTTGGGGGTCAGTAACATTAAAGGGAGACTTTAAAAACTTTTCTGATCAATTAGACAATTTTCGCTGGCAAGTCATGAATCAATCCCGTACCCGTGATGATTCAGCCAGCGGTTCACGACTGACTGAAAACCTGCTTTTCAGTCAAGTTGGTTATCAATTAAACCCACATACCTCAATATGGATCGGTTATACACACAACTGGATACACCCGTTAAATAATCCCGCCTTTCAGGAAAGTCGTACTTACGAAGATTTTGTCTGGAAGCAAAATATTCAA
>CAYNIU010000167.1:0-5156 GCA_964397365.1 uncultured Methylomarinum sp.
AAGTCGTTAGCGGGTAGGCGCGTGATTCCACCGCCATTTTACTTTGCCGGGTGGCCATATCGTCGCCGACGCCGTGTTCCGGTTGGCACACGGAATAAACGTTCCATATGGCCGGGCCGCGATAATTCAGACCATCAATATAACCTTCCAGCAAGTGGGTCAGGTTGGATTGTGCGCCCTGAAAGACATAGCTGGTTCGATGAGCCATAGAAATCAAGGCCATTTCTTTGCGTTTTTCCTGCTTGCCTTTTTTGTTTTCACCATAAGGCGCCATATCGGCCACCTGAGCGATGAAACCGGAGGTACAGGCTTGGCCGCCGGTATTGGAATAGACTTGTGTATCCAGTACCAGCACTTTGATAGGCGTACCCGACATTAAAGCGCGTGACAGGTTTTGAAAACCGATGTCATACATAGCGCCATCACCGCCTATGCAAACCACAGGAGGACACATTTTATATTCCTCGTCACTGAACTGACGCCAATCGAAATAAGTAAAAAACTTGTCGTGCTCGTCTTTATCGTATTGATTGGCGATTTCCAGTTCCGCTATCCGAATGGCTTTAAAGCCTTCCGCCATTTTCATCATATGACCTTCAAATAACCCCAAAGCGACTGAAGGGGAGTCCTGAAACAGGTGGTTGGTCCACGGGAACGGATAGGGATTGAACGGAAAAGTCGAAGCCCAGACACTGGTGCAGCCGGTGCTGTTACTAATACCCATGGCAGCGCGACCGTCGCCGGTAACACCTTCCACATACTGCCATTTCAGATGTTTTAACTTGGCAATAATCTGAGTGGCCCATTTCAGCCATTTTTTATCAATCGGCTGGCTGGCCTTGTTTTCATCCAGTACAGTACTGAGCCTGGAGAGCGTCAGATCCACATTTTGGTTTTGTTCAATGGCTTCTTCAATGGCGTCAACATCGCCTATATCCAGATTTTCAGCCAGTTTCAGGCGGATATGCTTTTCCATATCGCTAATCAAACGGTCGATACGAGACAACTGTTTGTTAACCCGCGGTTGCATTAATGCAGTCACCGCAGAGGTAAACAGATGAATCACCGATTTTTCACCGCAACCTGGGCAAGCGCCGTCACCGCAAGGCATTGAATGATAATTGCTTTTATCCTGCATCAAAGTATGCAGAGCGCCGATTTTTTCATCAAGGTCATCAATGCGGTTAAATTTTGGGTTGGAAGTCGGCAGATCCAGCCAGTATTCCCATTCCGAACGTAATTTTTCAATGCTTTCCGGAGTTTGGCTAACGGCTTCCAGTGCGCCGTCTTCACATTCTTTGACGCATTCCATGCAACCCTTGCAGGCATAAGGGTTGATGGTAATGGAATACAAGCCACCGCTGTTTGGCTGGCGTTTGTTCATGGCATCATGATACGGTTTGGTCAGGGCAAATTTAAATTCGCCCATCGCATCTTTGAACCAGTTAAATTCCTGGGTGACTTCTTCTCTGTCTGCTTCGGGATATTCCTTGATGGTTTCGCCGATGGCTTTGGCGAAAATTGGGTTCAAGTTGGTTCCTTCTGATTTTTCCGCTGTCAACGCATGATATTTTTTTTCCACGGTACGAACTGCCCGGCGCAAATGCTTAACGGTGCGACCCTGTTTTTCCAGACGTTTGATATTCGTTTCAAACACTTCTCCAGCCGTGTTGATCAGGCCGGGAATGGCGGTATCAGGACACAAGGAGAAACAATCGCCGCAAGCGGTACAGTTTTCAGGTATCCATTGCGGATGTTCATGGCGAATAGTCGTCATATCCCTGAAAATGCCGGTGGCGGCAGGAATAGCGCTGGTTGCCATGAATGGATCGGCCAGATTGTCGGAACCGTAGCCGCTGGCATAATTATGTCCTGTTTGATCCCAGAAACGGTTAACACTGGACAACGGGTCGTCATTTGCCGGACGTCTGCTTAACATGACCGGAACGGAGGCAGGTTTAAGCTCGGCGCTGTAATGGACATCGCCGACGGTCATCGCGGCAACATTCAGTTCACGGATTTCGTCAAAGCCGCGTTTGACGATACGGAAATTATCTTCGACCACTTGATGGCCTTTATGACCAAATTTTGCTTGTAGCGTATCATGTACCGCTTGCAGAATTTGTTCGTGGGTTTTGTCAGCGTTTTTGGCAATCGGCGAAGCATGAAAAAAAGCACCCTGAAAGGCAATGCCCTGCATGCGAAATTGCAAATCGGGGTCGCTGGCTTCTTCACGGGCAATTTTAAAGGCATCCAGATAAAACACTTTGATTTTCTTATCGACGATATATTGCTGAGCCGCTTTCGGCAGAGAACGCCACATGTCTTCATCAGTACTGAGACTGCTTTGAATAATAAAGCTACCGCCATCATCCAGCCCAAACAAAGGATTGGTGTGGTTAAAAACATTTGGATCCGGCGACATAACCACGTTGACGTGATGATATTCGCAATTCAGCTGAATGGGCTCGGGGGCGATGGCCAGATAATAAGTGGTCGGATGCCCTTTTTTCTCAGAACCGTACTTGGGATTAGCCTTGATGTCATATCCCAGCAGATCAAACAAGGTCATGGCCAGGTTTTTACCGGTAGTGACCGCGCCCCAGCCACCAACCGAATGCATGCGTACAGTCAGGCTGTTTTTGGGTAATAAATTCGGATTTTCAACCCGTTTTAAGGCCAGTTCACGAATTCCAGGGTAAGCCTGTTCCACCTGTTGCATCTGGATTTCCTGCTTCGGCGTATAGGCGGTATCGCGGCTGAATTCTATACCCAGGTAAAAGAATTTTTTGTGACTGCCATCGGGCAGCATGTTTTCAATGGCTGCAATCAGATCGCCGGGTTGCAGGTCTCGACTGCCTAGGCCGAATGAGCCGGAGTACAAAGCCGGGGTATCATCTGGTTTTTTGTAGATTTCGTAGTTTGGGTAAGGTTTATTGGATTTACTGCGACCGTTTTCCAGACATTTGTTGAGTGTCGCGCGGATTTCACGCATCAGCGGCAGGTCTTCGGCCAGTGGCTGATCGGTTCTTTCCAGCACCAGGATACCTTTTTTGCCTTTGGCTATTTTACCGATCAGGTCACCGGGGAAGGGGCGAAACATAGTCATGTCTGCCACGCTGATTTTCAGTCCCCAGGTTTCCTGTAAATACTGGGCAATAGCATTTGCCGTGACGGTGATGCTACCCTGGCCGATGATCAGATAATCACCGTTATCAATACCACTGAGACCAACTCGCTGATAACGACGGCCGGTCAATTGATACCATTCATCCATACATTGATCGGCAAAGTCGGCGACATGATCAAAAAAGTAAGGGCGTTGCGCCGCTGTGGATTGCATGTAAGCATCCTGATTGCTGACAGTACCGGTCATCAGCGGTCTGTCCACATCCCAGTTTACCGGGATACGACGGCGGCTTTCTCCGTATAAAATACGTTGCGCCGGGGTTGGCGTAGGGATGATGTCATCCGGCAGGCCGAGATATTCTTCAATCAGCTCGCGTTCCGGCAAGTTCAAGGGTTCTATCAGGTGGGAGGTAAGAAAGCCATCTTGTGCCACTGCAATTGGGTTGAGTGACAACTCAGCAATTTTTCTGCCGATAATATTCAGATCAGCCACCGCCTGAGCTGAATTACCGAAAACCTGAATAAATCCAGTGTCATCAATGCAGTGATAATCATCATGCCCGCAATGCACATTCAATGACGATTTGGTGAGCGCGCGGGTGGCGATATTTAACACATAGGGCAGCCTTTTGCCGACCGCTGCGTACAGCGATTCATGCATATAGGCGATACCCTGGGAAGATGAAAAATTACTGGCCCGCAAGCCGCTTAATGACAAACCAGCGGTCATGCCGGCAGCCGCATGTTCGCCTTCAGGCTGAATAAAGATCAAAGGCCGGCCGGAAATATTTAAATAGCCGTTATTGCTCGCTTCCGCCCAGTATTCACCCATGGCGGATGCCGGTGTAATTGGAAAAGCGCCGGCGGCATCACTGGCTTCGCGTTCACACATAAAGACCGCAGAGTTGCCGTCCAAAGCCATGCGTAGCCCTGGATATTTAAATTCTTTGTTTTCTTTTGTTTTGCCAAAAAAAGCCATAAGATTCCTAACGTTAAGGGGTGTTTTCTGGTATGCTGATTCTAAATTGTGTTATTTTTACCATGCAGGACTTGAATGATTTTTATAGCGATTCTTTCATAATCCGGGTTCAAGTCATTTGATTGTTCTGTAAGTCGCTTTATCTCTATTCCTTTATGTCCTTCATGGTAATCAACATTATTATGTGTCAGCGCCCGTTTTCTGAATCAGCCAAGCGGAAGGGCTTCGTTGCGGGCCGATCTTTTCGCTTCTTTACCTATGCTGGAGCGTGTCGTGCCCAATTTACTGTCTATCCAGACGATGGCGCCGGTAGGGCAGCGTTCAATCGGGGTTCTGTCAACCTCGATTTCGTCATATTTTTGGTAATCTATGACAGCCAGATTGTTTTTGATTTCAATCAGACCTTTGGGTGCATCAACTGCACATTTTTCACAGCCTGTGCAGGCTACTTCACATTCCTGCAGTGCTTCATCTCCTTCAGCAAGGCTTTTGCAGGCGACAAAAAGCCGATGACTGACCGGTTGCAGGGAGAATAAATCCTTAGGGCACACTACGACACAGTCGTTACAGGCGGTGCATTTGTCTTCTATGACAATCGGTAAGCCGTGTTCGTCCATAAAAATAGCATCAAAATCACAGACTTCAGCGCAATCGGCCAATCCCAGGCAACCCCAGGAACAGCCTTTACCGCCGCCGGAAACAACCGCGGCAGCCTGGCAGGATTGCATGCCTTCATATTTGGCCCGGGTATAGGCGACATGGGTTCCACCGGCACAAGCCAGGCGTGCTACCACTTTTTCGCGGGCATGCATATCGACGCCAAGATAGGCGGCAATTTGAGCATTGCCTTCCGGGCTGTTTACTGTGCAGTCTGAAGGGTTTTTTGCTCCGCTGACAACGGCTTCTGCAAAAGGTCGGCAGCCGGGAACGCCGCAAGCTCCACATTGTGCTTGCGGCAGCATTTCATCGACTTCCTCAATGCGGGGGTCTTCGTAAACGAACAGTTTTTTATTGGCAATGGCCAGAATGACTGCCAGAGTAACGCCTA
>CAYNIU010000168.1:0-4975 GCA_964397365.1 uncultured Methylomarinum sp.
AAACTGCACTTTACCCGGTTGCTTCCGCAGAAGGGGTTCTGCTGAAACTGGTTGATGGCCGTGAACTGATAGACGGCATGTCATCGTGGTGGTCGGTCATTCACGGCTACAATCACCCGCGTCTGAATAGCGCCGCTCATCAACAAATCGACAAAATGTCTCATGTGATGTTTGGCGGCCTCACGCATGAACCGGCTGTCGAACTGGTGCGCCGCCTGCTGGAGATTACCCCTGAAGCGTTAAATCTGGTATTTTTAAGCGATTCCGGCTCGGTCAGCGTGGAAGTGGCGATGAAAATGGCTATTCAATATTGGCAGGCGCAAAATAACACGCAAAAAAGCCGGTTTCTGGCATTAAAAGGCGGTTATCACGGCGATACCTTTGGCGCCATGTCGGTTTGTGACCCGGTCAACGGCATGCATCATTTATTCAATCAGGTGTTGCCGCAACATTATTTTGCACCGCGTCCCTTGTGCCGTTTCAGTGATGAATGGAATCCTGCTGATATAAATAGTGCAGAAACTATTTTGTCCCAACATCATCAGCACATAGCCGCCGTTATTTTGGAGCCGATTGTCCAGGGAGCAGGCGGTATGTGGTTTTATCACCCCCAATATCTGGTCGAAATACGCAAGCTTTGTGACCATTATAGAGTATTGCTGATTGCCGATGAAATTGCTACAGGTTTCGGTCGCAGTGGACGCTTGTTTGCCTGTGAATATGCGAATATTATTCCTGATATTCTGTGCCTGGGTAAAGCCTTGACCGGCGGTTATATGTCCCTGGCAGCGACGCTCACCCGCGACACTATTGGTCAGACTATTTCCAGTGGTGAAGCCGGCTGCTTTATGCACGGTCCAACTTTTATGGGTAATCCGCTGGCGTGTAATATAGCCGCAACCAGCATAGAGCTATTGTTGGAATCAGACTGGCGCAACAATATCTGTCGTATTGAAAAAATCCTCAATGAAGAACTGGCGCCCTGTAAGAAACTTGTCGCTGTTGCCGATGTCAGAGTACTCGGTGCGATTGGTGTCGTAGAAATGAAAAAAGCCGTTGATATTGTCGCCATTCAGGAAAAGCTGGTTAAACTTGGGGTTTGGTTACGACCTTTCGGACGTCTGATTTATACCATGCCGCCTTATACAATCAGCACAGAACAGTTAAAAACCATAACCTCAGCCATCTATCAGACAATAGAAGTCGAATCAATGCATATGTAAGAAATGCAATGTGTATCCTGTTTTGAACGTTGATAGCTCGATTGAACAGTGTTCAATCGCCAACCTGTTTTAAAAGTTTCAATGTTGACTAAACTAATTCAAAATATTTTAATTACATTTGTGCGGCTATATCAGCTTGTGATTTCTCCGATACTACCGCCAACCTGCCGCTATCATCCTACTTGCTCATCTTATGCAATAGAGGCATTACAGGTGCATGGTCCTGTTTCAGGCGCCTGGCTTGCTATAAAAAGGCTGTTGCGTTGTCAACCCTGGGGAGGGCACGGCTTCGATCCGGTACCCGACAAACCTGGCGGCAAGAAAAACGAATAATTACAGTAAGTTCGATTGAATTTATGAAGCGTTATACACATAGCTGCCGGAACCTTCCTGTTTTTGTCAATTTTATCCATTTTCAAATACAGAACCTCAAAAATACACCTAAGCCATTGAAATATAAACTTGTTTAAACACTGACTTAATTTCATTCAAGTTAAAAAATGCTAATAAATACCGATACTAAGCCTTGTTATCCCGATTTAATCCACAGAGTTATCCACAACTTTTGTGCATAACTTAAAATCTATTAGTCACGATAAAGACTTACAAGGGCAAGGATGCCCGCAGGTAGAGCAACGCAGGAGTAGTTACCGAGGAGCAATTGCCGAGCGCTTTAACATCAAAAAAACATCATAATAAATGGCTAAGTCACAAAATCCTCCCGCTCATATTCTAAAAGTTGCGGTTCCAGTACCGTTAAACCGGTTATTTGATTATCTGGCACCAAACAATATAGATCCGGCAACATTAAAACCCGGCATTCGGGTCAGTGTGCCTTTTGGCAAAACCACAAAAACCGCTGTGTTGGTGAAAATTACTGATGACAGCGACATTAAGCCTGAACGCTTAAAGTCTGTAGAAAAAATTCTCGATGAGCGCCCCTTGCTATCAGCACAGGATATGAAACTACTGCACTGGGCCAGCCGTTATTATCATCATCCGATTGGTGAAGTGTTTACCAGCGCGTTTCCGATTGCTCTGCGCCAAGGCAAAGCGGCTAGCCTTCAACAGCAAAAAGTATACGGCCTCAGCGACAAAGGCCAGTTGCTTAAACCCGAACAGCTCAGGCGAGCGCCGAAACAACAGGCTTTACTGGCATTATTTCAAACCCATTCAAGTCAATTGACTACAACAACCTTAAGCCACTGGAACAACAATTGGCGAACAACCATCAAGGCTCTGGTTGAGAAGGGACTTGTCACTGAGCAGCAATACCAACCGGATATTATTGAACCCTCGTTTCTTAACCAACCGGCATTAGCAGCCAACCCTCAACAACGACAAGCCATTGATCACATTGTCGCCCGATTGCAGCAATTTTCGGTATTTTTACTGGAAGGGGTGACCGGCAGCGGTAAAACCGAAGTGTATATGCAGGTGATTGAACAGGTTCTAAAGCAGGGCTTGCAGGTACTGGTACTGCTTCCGGAAATCACTTTGACGCCGCAGCTGGAGCAACGTTTTCAGCAGCGCTTTGCCGTCCCCATTGTGGCCACTCATTCCAAACGGACTGACAAACAGCGTCTGAATGCCTGGCTGCAAATGCAGCAGGGAACCGCCTCAATTATGCTCGGCACCCGTTCGGCACTGTTTACGCCATTAAAAAGGCCGGGCTTGATTATTCTTGATGAGGAACATGATGCCTCTTTCAAACAGCAAGAAGGGTTCCGCTTCTCTACCCGCGATGTCGCTACAATCAGAGCCAGAAATCTCAATATTCCGATAGTGCTCGGCTCGGCCACGCCGTCTCTGGAAAGCCTGTATAACGTCAAACAAAAGCGTTATCAGCTGTTACATCTGTCGGAAAGAGCTGGAAGCGCCATTAACCCGGTGTTTCAGTTACTGGATATTCGTAACAAAAAAATCCAGGACGGACTGTCCGAAATATTAATTACCGAAATCAGAAAAACACTGGCGAACAATGAACAGGCATTATTGTTTTTAAATCGTCGCGGTTATGCACCGGTACAAATGTGCCACAGTTGTGGCTATGTTTCACGTTGCCAACGCTGCGATGCTAATCTGGTTATTCATTATGATGAAGGTCGCTTGCGTTGCCATCATTGCGGCGGAAAACAGCGGCTAACCCGACATTGTCCGGCCTGTAGTTCGGGTGAACTGCAAGCGGTTGGACTGGGTACGGAACGTATCGAAAAAACACTGAGCGAATTGTTTGCCGATAAAAAAGTGCTGCGCCTGGATCGTGACACCACACAGCGCAAAGGATCGCTGGAAGATTATCTTGAGCAAATCAATCGCGGAGAAACCGATATTATTCTTGGCACACAAATGCTGTCCAAAGGACATCATTTCCCCAATGTGACGCTAGTGGCGATACTCGATGTTGACAGCGGTCTGTTCAGCATTGATTTTCACAGCGCCGAAAAACTGGCACAAATGATTGTACAGGTGGCCGGACGTGCCGGGCGCTCTGAAAAGCGGGGGAAAGTACTGTTGCAAACCCGACAACCCGATCATCCTCTGCTCATCACCTTGCTTAAAGAAGGCTATCAAGTCTTTGCCCAAACCGCACTACTGGAACGCAAACAAGCATTATTGCCGCCATTCAGTCATCAGGCTTTACTGCGTGTACATGCCATGAATGCACAAGCACCGCAAGCTTTTCTAACGGCCGTCAGCGCATTATTGAAATCCTTTAATAACGGCAAAACTACGGTATTGGGCCCGGTACCGGCGCCAATGGCTCGTCGAGCCGGACAATTCCGTTTCCAGCTATTGTTACAGAGCGAACAACGTCAAGAACTGCATGGCTTGCTGGACAGGTTGATAACAGAAATCGAACTCCTGAAAGAAACAAAAAAAGTGCGATGGTCATTGGACGTTGATCCTGTTGACCTTTATTAGTCTTGCATTTTCATGGATAATACCCGGTTATTTTGATAAACCTTACTCTATAAGTCAATGAAACAAAAGCTGGAAATTCTGCTTGAACAAACGCTTGATGACCTTAAGTCAGAAGGCATTCTTGATAAAGAGTTAACGCCGAAAATCAATATTGAAAGAACGCGTGATGCCCAACACGGTGATTTTGCCACTAATTTGGCTATGATGCTGGCAAAACCCGCTCAATCCAATCCCAGACAGATAGCGGAAAAAATTGTTGCCGCCATACCCGAAAATTCGGTCATAGCCAAAGTAGAAATTGCCGGCCCCGGTTTTATCAATTTTTTCATTAATTCTGATGCCCAGTTTGAAATCATTAAACAGATTCATGAAGGCGGACGGGAATTTGGCTTAAGTCAGCTTGGCGCCGGAAAAAAAGTCCAGGTTGAATTTGTTTCTGCCAACCCTACAGGCCCCTTACATGTCGGTCATGGTCGTGGCGCCGCTTACGGTTCTGCAGTGGCGGATTTGCTGGAAGCCGTCGGTTTTGATGTGGAACGGGAATATTATATTAATGATGCCGGCCGACAAATGGATATTCTGGCCACCAGTATCTGGCTGCGTTACTTAGAGGAATGCGGCGAAGTGGTCACGTTTCCCAGCAATGGCTATCGCGGTGAATATGTTCGGGAAATAGCCTTTAACATCCACAAGGCTGCAGAAAACGAATACCGCAGACCCGCTGACCTGGTGCTGGAAGATATTCCCGCTGACGAACCACAGGGCGGCGATAAGGAAAAACATATTGATGCCCTGATTGAACGAACCAAAACCCTGTTGGGCGATAC
>CAYNIU010000169.1:0-4956 GCA_964397365.1 uncultured Methylomarinum sp.
CCGCAAACGCTCTCTAACCTGGGAATTCAGAACCTTACTTTGTTGAGCAAAAAACAAACTGCCTTGCTGCAACTGCCTTTTTCCGAAAGGTAATAACTGTTTGCGACAATCAAGAAATTTTTGGTAAGCATCAATAAACTTAATTGCAGATGCCGCCACCCTTGTTTCTGAAGACTGTCGAACATAACTGAAAACCGGGTAATAACCTTTTAACAACTCTCCGAGCATGGTTTCGGCAACATTGCCATAAACACTTAACCGCCCTCGTTCATTAGTGTCAGAAGCATCCAGATAAACAGGATAATCCTGTTGGTAGGTCAATGAACTGTCCCAGGGTGCAGGTTCAACAAACAAACTGGCTCGGGTAATCCCCGGGCGGTAATCCATTTCCATAAATGAAAACCTCAGCGGCTCCCCTGCATAAAGATCAAAGCCAACACGACCAAATTCCCTGATTTCCTGCTGAATCTGGCATAACGTTTTGCTTTGCCTGACTTTCCAGTTTGCCTCCTGCAATGTGGCGGAAATGTAATCAGCATTAGCTGTTGCTGTATTGACTAATAAAAACAGGCCTACAACCACTCTGAATACATTCATATAATCTATCCGCTATTTTTTATAAAAAATATAGCGGCAGCTCGAGATTATTTTTTAACCCAGAAAAACATTAACTTCATGACAAAATCGTTCTGGTGCCTGCACATGAAGCCAGTGAGCCGTATCAGGGATACTTTGTATGAGCGCATTGGGAAACAGACTGAAGACATCATCCGCTTTGATATAATCAGAATTTTCACCTTTCAAAAACAAGGCGTCCCCCAAATAAGGCATCAAACCATCCGCATCAGGGAAAGCAATAATATTATCTGCCGATTGATAAAACGTATCCAGATCAACGCGCCAGCTATATTCACCATTTTTTAACTGCAAATTCTGTAACAAAAACTGCCGGTAATTGTTATCCTCAATACTTTTGGCCAGAACAACATCAGCTTCCTTACGATTTCTAATCGAACAAAGCGGTAAATCCTTTAACGCCTGAATGGTTTTATTGAAGCTATGTTGATAACGGCTCGGAGAAATATCGGCAACAATCAGTTTTTCTACACTGTCGGGGTAATTTAAGGTAAACCACATCGCTGTTTTCCCCCCCATGCTGTGCCCTAATAGATTGGCTTGCGTTATCTCCTGTTGCTCCAGAAAATACTGCAAATCTGATGTCATGGATGGATAATCCATTATTTTTGTCTGTGGTGATCGACCATGATTACGCATATCCACGACATAAACACAATGGCGGGCTGACAAAATCCTGGCAATAGAGCGCCAATTGCGGGATGAGGCAAAAAATCCGTGCAAAATAATCAACGGTGTATTTTGGCTGTCACCGAATTTTTCAAATGCTAATTGAAGAGGCTGCATAGTCATCACATCAGACAAAACTGAACACTGCACCAAGCAGTCCACCAAACACTCCACCCCAGACTACCAACCAGCCTAGATGCTCCCGGATAATCGCCTGTACCATTTCCTTGACCAGTTGCGGCGTTAATTCGTTTAATCTTTTATCAATGACAGTCTCAATTTTGCCTATGATGTCTTCACCGATTTTATGCGCATCCAGACTATGTTTTAAGGCCACCTTAAAGCGTTCAGACTCTAGCATTTCGGTTAAAGTCGCTTGCATTTTGGCCGTAAAAGGCTCTTTTAACGGCACCAAAGCTTCTTCTCCTCCCATCATTTGCAGCATAGCACCAAATGATGAGTCCATAATAGAGGACACCAGTCCTTCATAAACTTTGTCATAATCCACCGCATTCAGCAACGGTTGCAAATTTAAAATATGGCCGCCTTGTTGCTCTTCTTTTTCTATAAACTGTTCGACATTCTTAGCGGTGAAAAACTGACTCATCATTAACTCTTTAATGGATGTCTTAAACTCATCAAAACGATTGGGAATCACTCCCGAGCCGTAAAGCAGAGGCACTTTCTCAAATAACATATGAACTGCCAACCAGTTGGTTACAGCGCCGGATAAGGCAAAAAAACCAATAGATTTCATCAACTCAGGTTGTAGCGGACATAAGTAACCCGTAGCAATAATCAATACTGCAATCAGATTAGTCATAAAACTTTTATTAAAAATTTTCTTCATCATTGTTAAAAACACGTTTTTATATCAATTACCATTCACTAACCTGTCCACCCGCTGAAAACCTCTGGGCAAGGCTGACCCTCTTTTTGCTCTGGCTGCAAAGTAATGCTCTATATCCTGAATTTTTAAGGTCAAATGTCGCTTGCCGGAGAGAATTTTCAATTCGCCGTTTTCCGGAAAAGCCAGTACCGCCACAACCGCATCTTTTCCCGAATTAAAATCAGCCGGTAGAATCTGTATCAGTTTGTTACCCTTGCCTTTAGCCAAAGCCGGTAACTCCTGTACCGGAAAAATCAACAAGCGTCCCTGTAAAGTCGCTACAGCCAAATAATCAGACGGCTGTTGAATCGCAACAGGCGTTATGACTTTTGCCCCTTTCGGTAAGCTGACAACCGCTTTTCCCGCCTTGTTTTTACTTTGCAGATCCTGCAACTGCACCCGGAAACCGAAACCGGCATTACTGGCCATTAAATACCAGTCTTCCGGGTTACCGGCCAGAACATGAGTAAACAGCGATCCCGCCGGTGGCTTGAAGCGCCCGGTTAACGGCTCACCCTGACTTCTGGCCGAAGGTAAATCATGGGTCGATGATGAATAAACCCGCCCACTCGAATCCAGAATATAAACCGGCTGGGTACTTCGACCTTTGGCTGAAGCCAGATAACCGTCCCCGGAACGATAATTCAGCGCCGTCACATCAATATCATGGCCTTTGGCCGCCCTGATCCAGCCTTTTTGCGACAAAATAATAGTCAGCGGCTCATTGGCGATTAAAGATGTGGTGTCCAACGCCTGGGCAGCGCCACGCTCGACTATGGGCGAACGCCGGTTATCCCCGTATTTCTCAGCATCCACTTCAATTTCTTTGCGAACCAGACGATTTAGCAAATGTTTGGATGCCAAGGTTTTTTCCAGCGCTTGTCTTTCTTTTTCCAACTCATCCTGTTCACCGCGAATTTTCATTTCCTCCAATTTGGCCAGATGGCGGAGTTTTAATTCGAGAATCGCTTCTGCCTGAATATCAGTAATGCCGAAGCGTTCCATTAAAACCGGCTTCGGGTGATCTTCGCTACGGATAATATGTATCACTTCATCAATATTCAAGTAGGCAATTAATAACCCTTCCAGAATATGCAGACGAGCCAGAACTTTATTCAGACGATGTTGCAAACGCCGACGAACTGTTGCTATTCTGAACTGCAACCACTCGGATAATATTTGCTTGAGGTTTTTAACCTGCGGCTTACCGTTCAGGCCAATCATATTCAGATTGACCCGATAATTTTTTTCTAAATCCGTAGTGGCAAATAAATGCGACATCACAGAATCCACATCAATCCGTCTGGATTTAGGGATCACCACCAGACGGGTCGGATTTTCATGATCCGATTCATCGCGTAAATCCTCGATCATCGGCAATTTTTTAGCCAGCATTTGTGCGGCAATCTGTTCCAGCAATTTAGCCCCGGAAACCTGATGCGGCAAGGCCGTAATCACAATATTATTATCTTCCCTTTCATATTTTGCCCGCATTTTAATCGAGCCGTTGCCGCTCAGATAAATTTTGCGTATATCCTCTGCTGAACTGATTATTTCGGCATCGGTGGGATAGTCCGGGCCTTTAATCTGTTCCAACAACCGTTCCAGCGGTGTTTCCGGTTCATCCAGTAACTGCATACAAGCTGCCGCGACTTCACGAAGATTATGCGGCGGAATATCGGTCGCCATGCCAACGGCAATACCCATGGTGCCGTTCAGTAACACATTCGGTAACCGAGCCGGTAATAATTTCGGTTCTTTCAGGGTACCGTCAAAATTATCCACCCAATCGACCGTACCTTGGCCCAACTCGCTTAACAAGGTTTGCGCATAAGCGGTCAAGCGTGATTCGGTATAACGCATGGCCGCAAAGGATTTCGGGTCATCCTGCGAACCCCAGTTACCCTGGCCGTCAATCAAAGGATAACGATAAGAAAACGGCTGCGCCATCAACACCATCGCTTCGTAACAAGCAGAATCACCATGTGGATGATATTTGCCCAACACATCCCCGACTGTTCGCGCTGATTTTTTAAATTTTGCCAGCGCTGACAGTCCCAGTTCAGACATGGCGTAAACGATGCGTCGCTGCACCGGTTTCAGGCCGTCACCTATATGTGGCAAAGCCCGATCCAGAATCACATACATGGAATAATCCAGATAGGCTTTTTCGGTAAAATCCTTTAATGGCAGTCGTTCAAAGTTTTCCTGTATCTGTAGTCCCATTATTGAGTGTTCCCGGTTAATCGCATCGCTGTATCGGTTAGCGTAATCAAATGCTTCTTGTACAAACCCCCTACGGCCTGTTTAAATATTTTTTTACTGACAGCAAAGGTATCATAAATCAACTCTGGCGAACTTTTATCGGTAATGGCTATTTCCCCGCCCTGCTGTTTCAGTCTGGCTAATATTTTCTCAGCGACCTTATCGACTTTTTCACCATATTTATCCTGGTTTAAAACCAGGTCTATCTTTTTATCGGTTCTGATTTTTTTGATAAACCCCGTGGTTTTTTGTCCTTTTCTAAGTTTCTGGAACACTTCATTTTTATACAAGACCCCCCAGAATTGATTGTTAATAATGGCCTTGATACCCAAATCGGTTTCTTCGGCAATGATTAAATCGACCTTCTGACCTTCCTTTAGATAAACCGCTTCATCACCAACAAAGTCATCCAGAATTGCCGAAGCAGCGATGCGATTACTTTCATCCACAAACAGTTTGACCAGATAATGTCTGCCTTCTACCATTTTCTGCTTCTG
>CAYNIU010000170.1:0-4918 GCA_964397365.1 uncultured Methylomarinum sp.
CGGATCATTAAGCTGGTTTTCATCAAGCCCAAGTGTACTGAGCAATAATGCTTGTTGAGACATAAAAACCTCAAAAAATAATCATTATGATGTCAATATAACATCATAATGATGAAAAATAAAACAGCGAACTGTTATATGGCGGACAATATCAAAACCAGGGAACGGTGGCGGTTTTACTCAGGCCAAATTGATCGAACCTGCCAGACTGTGGCATCAAAACAATATCGCCAAAAGCAATATAGCGTCGATATTTTTGACCGCTTGACTCACTGGTTAATTCCAGATAAGGGTTATCCAGGCCTTTCTGGAACATTTTAGCCTTGTATTGTTTCTTCTGCTCTTCGGTAATGCTTCCTCGGGCTAAAAGCCTTCTGTATTTTGCCGGGGACATGGTGGCTTGTACGCGAGAAATAGTCCGGTACTGGATGTTTTCAGGAACAGGCTGTACATCGCTGACTTGGCAATAGCCAACCAGACCACCTAGCCATTGGGTTTCTCGTAAAGTTTTTAATCGTGCATCAGTTCCATGTATGCGTAGTAGCTTACCTAGCTTGACGTGGTATTCAGGAAAGCTAACCCCGATGTCTGTTGCATTCAAATCACACAATGCTTTGTGAAACTTGGTAAAAACCAGATTGAGTAATACATTTTCACGCATTTCTGTATCGGGTTGTATGCGAATATCTATATAGTGATCCATTGGTTAACTCCTTACTTTACAGCCGAATTCGAGAGACATAGGCCAAGCCTTTTTTACCCAGATAGAAACTGGATACGCCTGCATCATCAATCATCATTTTCAGTTCTTTGGCTTTTTCACTATCTATATCAAGATGGATTTCCAATTGGCCGCTTGCTTTAGTTATATTTGCAGGCGTTTTCACTGTTTTTTTTGCTGTTTTACTGGTAGAAAACGGGTTTAAAAAATCTCTGACTCCGTTAAATGAGCGCTTAGAGAAGCCTTGTATCCCTTTTCTGTCATTCAGTAAATCCTTTATATCAATACCTGAGTCTTTCATTCTGTTTAGCTGTAAATATAAGGCTGCAGAATAAAACCTGATTGGTAGGATTTTATGATCCCTTTCCAAGTATTCTTGGGAGAACTCACTCTTTAAGAATTTAATCGCTTGTTGTAAAACATTGTCGTAATCTAAAAGCGATTTATCATTATGGATTGCTTCTAATTCTCTTTCCAGAGACGCAATAAACTCTACTTGTTGATTGATTTGCCGCTTTAATTTATTAGCCTTTTTTTCATCCTTCTGATCCGCTAATTTTGATCTCAGTTCATTTAATTTATCTTCAGATTTAGCTTTTTGTATCCGCTTTGATTCGATTAACGATTTTCTGGTTTCCAATTTATCCATTTTGCTAATATCTGAAATCCTGTCCAATATTTTCATCGGATTACATTTCACCTGCTGACCTAACTTTTCATCATTGTTGATAAAATTAATGAGTGTTTTCATATCCAGAAAAAGAACAGCCCATAGTGTGGCAGCATGTTCAGAAAAAAATAGTCCAGTATCAGATCTAATGATACCGATATAATTGCTTTGAGGTGGTCTTGATTCTTTTTTATTGATGATCATAACCGCTTCATCCCATCGGTTATCTGTCAGGGAGCTAAACGAAACAGATGATTCAGGAACGACTTTGTTAAAATAAGAATTTCCATCCTGTCGAGCCTGATAGAGTTTTCTTTGGTCGCCAATCAATCTATATAAAACCCCCACGACGGTATTTTTCGTTATGGAAATATCTTTTTTAACGGTTAATTTTGATGAGGCATTAAATTCTCTCCTGTTATTTTTTGGCAGCGGCTCCTGATCACTGCCTTCCAAAAAAGAGGCTTGCCAACTAGAATGATAGTCAATGACAATTCTCATATTTATGCCCCTTTGAAATAAACGGCATAACGATCTTGTTTTGTACTCTCCGCCAAGCTTTCATCACGGGTAATGCGCATCATATCTTTCGCCAACGCACTATTGTTGTAATCCACAAGGATTTCATCAACATACATATACCCTTTAGCTTGACGGATTGACAGGTTTTCGATCAGGTTTAATGTTTCCTTTACAAGCACATCTGTGGCTTCATCATTCAATAATATCCCCGCCTCACCTAAATCATAGATTGCTCCAACTCTTACATAATTAGGGTGATACACCGCTTCAATTTTATCCTTTTCAGTTTCATTATTAGTAATGGATTTAAGAAAGTCCGTTATTTCTGTCGCCAACTGTTTACTTTCATTTTCATCGGCACGCATTGCTTGGCGACTAAATCGATCATCTAAGGAAATAAATTGCAATTGTTCAATACTGATTGAACCATGAGCCTCATATTCAGTTTGCCCAAATGTAGTTTTGGAAAACATGGACGTACTCTTTTCATCTCCTGATTTTGTTTTTTGCTTTTCCTTACTGCCTGAACGCCCCATCTGCTCATAATTTCCTAAATGAAGCTTTTCTTCAAAATCAGTAATAAGCAGAGCCGATGTTCTTTTATTTTCTGTTTTGGGTACAACATATCCTCTTACCAGCCCTAATACAGAACATAATAGTTTGTGCATTTCTTCATTGAGATTTTCTTTTTTCTCTAGCACCTGTAAATCAAAAGCCTGATCTCTAAATAAATGGTGCCGGATACAGTTTTGGCTGATATACAATGGATTTTTTGTGAAATCTATTTCATCAGCAAATTTTAGAGAATATGAACCATCATCTTTAAAACGCTTGTTTGAATAACCTCGGAGCTTCGGAATGGAATGATTTTTTAGTCTTTTTACATTGCCGTCTATCAAGGCATTTACATCCACTTGCCCATTCCAGTTCACCACTCCATGTCCAAGGGCTTTTACTTTAAAATCCACACTCTTAATACCGGTTACTTTTTCCATATTACTACTCCTCAAATTTAAGTTTTTGAATTGAAATTGCCCCGATGGGCTGGTTGATTCCCTGTGCATAATAAATGGCATAGGGGTGGGGTTGTGCCTCGACCTTTTTCAGATCAGCTGGCGTATAACTTAAAAATATCGGTTTTTCAGGGTCTCTGGCCTCATTTAATAATACTTTGTCGTTATAGGACTTTTTAACACCCTCTACAATATTGTGATGTTTTTTGGCCATAAAGGAGAGCAAGTTTTGTTTGCTGTCTTCAAAGCCCATGATTTCATCAACACTGGCAGTAAGCTCTCCAGCGGTTTTGGGTTCATACTGATCAGAAAAACTCAACCGTCCCTGAGCATCAATTGAACACTCAGCCATTTGCACAAAACGATTATCTCCGCGCAGACTGTGTTTTTTTATTTTAACGGTAGTGTTTTTCTTTAATGCGATGCGGACAGGGTCCATGAGTTTATTATCCAGGACGGTGACGCTGTTTTTTAAAGCTTGTATGAAATCTTGTTCTACGGCTTTCAGACTGACCGAATCACGATAAAAATCCTGATAGATTTCATACAGTTCTGACAGCGTGATGGAGTCCTTGTCTTCCAGCTTGTCCTGCAAAAACTCAAGCCAGGCTTTAGCACTTTGCAGGCTGTGGAGCCGGTTCAGAAACCGCGCACACGAACTTTGTTGCTTGCCCCCTATCGCCAGAGAGTCGGGGATGGCAAGAGTGTATTCACAAATGTCTGAATATTCTGCAAAGCGGTTCAGGCGGCCAAGCCGTTGCAGGCAGTTTTCAGCATGGGTAAACTCCGTCACCATATTCTGACAACTGATATTCAATGCCGCCTGTACAATCGGGCCGCTGCGCAATATATCCTTTTGCCACTTGCCTTGCTGACCAAATTGTTCAATGGTTTTTTCAAATAACGCCTTTTTATCGGCATTGGTAAATTTGGCATGTAACAGCAGTGCGTTTTCTTTCGTCTGATTGTCAATAAAACTCAATTGTGCAGTTGTTGCTGTATTGCTGATAACAAAGCTATGCGCTGGCTGTTCTTGAAAAAGCGGGTTCGATGCATCCATTGATTTTTCTACGAATGTTGCAAATTTAATCCGATATTGGCTTTGGTTAAAACTGGCTATGCTGACGACATCTTCATCAGGTATATCCAGAAATTTATTGATGAAATAATAGTTGGGAGTCGCTGAAACCAGTAATGTGTTGCCTTGTTCATTCTGTAACTGTTTGCATTTCACCAGCTCGGCAAACAGCAAATTGAAGGCTGACATATTGATGTATTCGTGGAATTCATCGAATACAATATGCGCCTTCATAAAATCCACCAGATTGGTTACCTGGCGATGGGTAATAATGGCATTGGTGAGCTGGTCAATGGTGGTTATAACAACATCACCAGTAAAATAATCTTCTTCTGCCGTTTCTGTTTCTTCTCCATATTGCTTTTGAAGCTTGAATTCACCTGTGAAGATTTCAATCTGGCTTTGAGGCAAATACTCTGGTCGAGTCAAGTCGTCATATAGCCCTTGGCATACCTGTACGCGAGGACAAACCCATAAAATACGCTGTGTACCTGTGTTACGCGCCCATTCCAGGGAAATCTTGGTTTTCCCGCATCCGGCGGGGCCTTGCAGGACTTTAACATTGCTGTCATCGCAGACTGTTTCCGCCAGTTTTTGGGCGGCTATGGCCTGTTGTTCATTCCGGTGCTGATCCGCTTCTGGTGAGTCTTCAAACCCGTTAAGGCAGATGTTAATGTTTTCAGATAATGTGGTGCGGTAGGATAATTTATCCAATAATAGCTGCTCCAGCGTCTTTTCCTGTAGATGACTGGCGAGTTCCTCGGCTGACAAAGCCGAAATTAGCCAGTCAGCCGTAATCACGGCGGTTCTGGCAATATTGTTCTTGGCGTTTTTCTGTATATTCTTATGATAGTCCTTGACGTTTTCTCTCAAGGAGTAGGTTTTATATTCTGGTAATCGTTCTCTTTCAAGTG
>CAYNIU010000171.1:0-4825 GCA_964397365.1 uncultured Methylomarinum sp.
GCAATAGTAATCGCAAATACCGCCGCCAATGCGAGAATGGCTCCAGCCATATAGGCCCTGATCAAAGTATCTCTCGTTGACATGAAAATTTTGGATTCTCCGGCATCCACCATCTTGGTAACAAATTCCGATGGGACTAAATAAGACATAATACTTCCTCTCTAAATCTAATAAAATTTTTATGGTTTATTTTGTTTAAGCTATTCTAAAGGTGGAACAGGTAAAAACCAGTTCCAGACATGTTCCCGCATAGAAACATTCATAGGAATAATCATGCCAATGTTGCTACAAATATCTATCTAGCTGTTATGTTTATTGTTTTTGTTTTGGTAGTGAATTTTTCTAAAGAGCTACAGGCGCTTTAGCCCCTTTTTAGTGCAGGATATTTTAAAAATATCCCGAAATGCACAAAAAAGTCCCAAGGACTTGAGTACTTGGTGGAAACTATACTTCGCGCGGTCACAGATGCGCTGTTATAACGAGTTGATTTTTTTGTCAAGAACAACGACTGCATTAATGCAGCGCGTAGGAAAGAGCGCTAAATAAGTGCTAGGGAACACCGGCATCATGACTCATTTTTTGAAAATTCCTCTAACATGTTCAATCATATCTTGTATGGAATTTTCCTGGATAGTCTGCATTAACTCATTCACTTTGAAAGCGTGATGTCTTTCATAAACGACACCGTGTTGCGGTGCATCGGCCAGGCCGGTTGCACGCGCGTGTTCAACAAAACCTTCATTTTTCCAGAAGAAAGCGCCCGGCATGGTGGTGGGAATCACCAGCACGAAAAACAGGGAACGTCCAAATACCGCCATGCTAATAATGGCAATCGCTAAAACAACGGCTGTCACTAGGCCGAATACACCGGACAAGCCAGTAAAAACAATCGTTGTCACAACAATATAACTCAAAGCCAGCAACACATTACGCAAAATATAGGATTTCCCATATTGAGTAGTCTGACGATAATAGGAAGCGGCTCCTTCATTATCTATTGCCTGCATGTCACGGGCATGGACAATATGCCCGATTCCTTCGATTAGCAACCCTAAGCTAATGATGATCGCCAGTGAATGAATCAATTCAGCTGTTTCAGATAAAGGCAGCATGATAATGCTGACAGCAGCAATAATGAATGCGCCTAAACTGAGCATGGAACCCAAAAAGGCTGTCCCGGTTTGTCGGTGATTCCAGAATGGACGCGCCGGAATACGATATAATTTGTACATAAAATACAATCCGGCCGGGCCGCTGACAACCGCCAGAAAGGCAAAAATAGCGGCAAAAAAGTTCATCAAGGTATTATTGAACAAAGCACAGAATGTATACCCCAGCAAGCCGCTATAAAACAACGAAACACCCGCTATTTCTCTGCTGACCGGCGACCATCTCAGATTATTAAATCCCCGGTAAAAACGATGCGGCTTTCCCAGGTGCATATTGAGTTTATACAAACCAATCGTACTTATCACCACAATGGTTGCCAATAAAGCCATCAGAACTGAATATTCCTGCAACACGGCAAACCCCGGCAGGCCGGCCAAAGACCCTAAAACCAGCATTAATACAGCACCAACACTGGCCTGAGTAAATAACGTAAAAATCACATGCGCACTTTCATGACTGGTCAATAATTGTCGCAGATTCCAGTGTTTTTCATGGCCTTGCTTGTCATCGACCACCGGTTTATATCGGCCTTCGTTATCATCCTTGTGATATTTCACCGGTATGCTGTCTGTACGCGTCATTTCCCGATGGCTCTGGTGTTTTTGCTGAAAACGAATATTCGGATGTGTAATATCAGTGGTTGGGAAACCGGGAATTTCGGTGATTGCCTGATCGCGGTTTTCCGGAATATTTTCAATCACCCCAAAATCCAGCGCATTACCCAGACAAGCGGCAACACAAGATGGTTTCAACCCAACTTCGAGTCTATCAACACACATATTACATTTACTCACCTGCCCTTTCACCGGATCCAGTTGCGGCGCATTATAAGGACAGACCCAGGTACAATAACCGCAACCAAAACAAATATCAGGATCCTGCAATACTGCTCCATATTCAGTGAACTTGGTATAGGCGCGGGTTGGACAACCTTTTAAACAAACCGGATCATCACAATGATTGCAGGCCATCGAGATATTCAGACGTTGATAATCGGGATAACTGCCGCCTTCCACAAAACCCACTGAACGAAAGGCAATATGTGCGGGGTTATCATTTTTTTCACTACAGGCTGCTTCACAGGCATGACAGCCTATACAATTGTCTGCATTAAGGAAAAATCCGTGCTGTTTATAGCGATTTGGGTTATCGCCTATAGCGGAATCATGGTTAATATTCAGGCTGGAGTCTCTCAGCTCACTACCCGGCTCCGCCAGTTCGATATTTTCTCCGTAGCGGTTTTTGGCTTTAGTTTCTTTATCCCAGAGAAACGCATATTTGGGTTCATCGCTTCTTACTTTAATCATAATATTTTTGTGTCTTTAAATCTTTGGAAGCTGTATAAAAAGATAAGGCGTTCTTAAGTTTGGCAATTCTGTAAGTGCGGATTTATCCGCACAATGCGAATGAATTCGCACCTACAACCTATGCACGGTTTCCATTAGAATCCGTGTCATTGAGACAAATGGACTTAAAACTGACGTGCTTCCTTATTGATTTTTGCCGCTTCTTCCTGATTGATGTGTTCAATCCTGACTGCCGCCTGTTTAAAGGCCGGCTGCCGGGAATAGGGATCCAATAACCCCAATGTCAATCTATTCACACAATCGAAAAAATGAAAGGGAATAAACACCATGTTTCTAGGCACCCGTTGCGTCAGCATCACCATCACCACCGCATCACTGCGGCGGGATATGACCCGCACATAAGTCTGATGTAGAATGCCTAATTCAGCCGCCGCATCAGGATTCATTTCCATAAAAGGTGTTGGACTGTATTTATTGTTGTTACCGATTTTTCCGGTACGGGTGCGTGAATGAAAATGTTCCACCAACCGTCCTGAATTCAACCAGAACGGATATTGTTCGTCAGGCGTTTCGTTATTGTCAATAAACGCTAATGGAATTAGTTTGGCTTTACCGTCAGCAAACCGAAACGTACCCGGCTCGGTATATAAACGCTTGCCGCCTTTAGGCGGTTGTTCTCCACGTTTGGCCTGTTCTTCAGTATAAGGCCATTGAATACCGCGATTGCGTTCAATTAAATCATGAGTCATGCCGGAAATATCCACCAGGCGTCCTTTAGATAATTGACACATTTCCTCAAACACTTCGGCCGGTTTTGAGGGAAACTTCATTTTTTTGGATTGTTCGAACTGTGCCGCCACAGCATTAAAAATATGCAAATCGGTTTTGGTATTGGCATAAGGTTCTTTTACTTTCCTGACAATATTGACCCGCCTTTCGGTATTGGTAAAACAGCCTTCTTTTTCCGCCCAGACGGCAGCCGGTAAAAAGATATGCGCATATTCGGTGGTTTCCACATCCAGGTAAGTATCCTGCACCACCAAACATTCCAGTTTTTCCAGAGTTTTACGAATACGCGCAGTATTTGGCATTGAAGTCATTGGGTTAGTACCCACCAACCACAACCCTTTGATGTCGCCGGTTTCAATAGCCGGGAAAATGTCAGTTTCGGTCAAGCCACGTTGCTTGGGAAAGAATTCAGGGTCCACATTCCAGAATTTGCCGATTTCATCCCGGTCTTCCTTGTTTTCAAGCAAGCGATAACCCGGCAACCCTGAACACGATGACCACTCCCGGGTTCCCATGGCATTACATTGGCCGGTAATGGACAGACTGCTACCGCCTTTTTTACCGATATTGCCGGTCAACAGGCTTAAATTATTCAAACCGACTACGCCGTCAGAACCGTGGGTGCTCTGGTTGATACCCATAGTCCAGATATTCATCGCGGCACCGGCATTGGCATAACAACGCGCCACATGGCGAATGGTATCTTCATCAATTCCGCAAATTTTTGCGGCTGTGGTTGGGTCGTAGTTCTGAACTTCTTTTTCCAGTTGTTCAAAACCATTGGTATTGGCTTCTATATATTCCCTGTCTTCCAGACCTTCCGCCAAAATCACATGCATCATGGCATTTTGCAGCACCACATCGGTGCCGGGAGTAATCGCCAAATGCATATCGGCATTTTGCGCCAGCATGGTAACCCGAGGATCCACTACAATAAGGGGAAAATGACGTTTTTCCTGAGCTTCTTTCATGCGCCAGTAAATAATCGGGTGTTGTTCCGGCAGGTTCGATCCCCAGGCAATCAAACAATCGGTGTATTCAAAATCCTCATAACACCCGGGTGGGCCATCGGAACCGAATGAACGCTTGTAGCCGGAAACCGCCGAAGCCATACATAAGGTGGTATTACCATCATAGTTATTGGAACCAATCACACCACGCACCAGCTTGCCCAAGGTATAAAACCCCTCTGTCAAAATCTGACCGGTGGAAACAATGGCAAAGGCATCACGTCCATAAGTTGATTGAATACGCTTTATTTCTGCCGCCATTTTGGCTGTCGCTGTATCCCAGTCCGATTTCTGCCAGGAGTCATGAAAATCGTTTCTAAGCAATGGTGTGGTGCCACGACCAGACGATTCAAATAGTTCATGCTCGAAAATACCTTTCAAACATAATTTCCCCTGATTGACATCAGCACCCCCCACACCTCGGGAAGCGACTGGAATACCTGCCTTATTGCTGCCAATTTCAATGGAACAGCCGGTAGAACAGTAGCTGCAAGTTGAATACGTCCACTTTTCTATCTGTTTATCAGCAATGGTTATGGGATTTTTTTT
>CAYNIU010000172.1:0-4803 GCA_964397365.1 uncultured Methylomarinum sp.
ACGATAACCATGTCGAATGGCGCGTCGAATAATACGTCTCAGAACATAACCGCGTCCTTCATTAGACGGTAACACACCATCAACTACCAAAAATGCACATGATCTTATATGATCAGCAATTACCCTTAAAGAACTATTATCCAGATCATTTCTGTTAGCCAGTTTCGCAGCTGCTTTCAGAATATTCTGAAACAGGTCAATTTCATAGTTACTGTGTACGCCCTGCAACACGGCTGCAATACGCTCCAGCCCCATTCCGGTATCCACTGATGGCGCTGGCAATGGCGTCATCTTACCATCCTTGTCACGATCATACTGCATGAATACCAGATTCCAGATTTCAATATAGCGATCCCCTTCTTCATCAGGACTCCCGGGAGGACCACCGGCTATATCTTCACCATGATCGTAAAAAATTTCGCTACAGGGTCCACAAGGCCCGACATCTCCCATTGACCAAAAGTTATCTTTGGCACCAATTCGGGAAAAACGCACCGGGTTTACTTTAATTTCGTCCAGCCAGATGGATTCCGCCTCTGAATCCTCTTCAAAAACAGTCACCCATAATCTTTCTGCTGGAATTTGCAGTTCTTTAGTCAAAAAATCCCAGGCGAAATGAATGGCATCTTTTTTGAAATAATCACCAAAACTAAAATTACCCAGCATTTCAAAAAAAGTATGATGTCTTGCGGTGTAACCAACATTTTCCAAGTCGTTATGTTTGCCACCGGCTCGCACACATCGCTGGCTGGTAGCCGCACGGGTAAAATCCCGTTTCTCACGACCCAGAAAGACATCCTTAAACTGCACCATACCGGCATTGGTAAATAACAGAGTTGGATCGTTTCCCGGTACCAGTGAACTTGACGGCTGAACTGAATGCCCTCTTTCACGAAAGAATTCCAAAAATGCGCTACGCAATTCTGCGCTGGTCATATTTTTCATCATACTAAAAGGTAATTACGACTAATTTTTTTATTCTAAGTGGCTAAGAGCAATTGTCTTAACGCTCCAATTTAATATTCAACTGAGCAAACAACATCCGGATTAAACTGCTGTTAAAGCCACGGTGTTGTAAAAAACGATTCCGTTTAAGCCACTCTTTGGCTGTTAACAATCTATCCTTCGGGTATTTACCCAGATAAACTCGTTCCAATACACCTAGCCAGTCGCCCGCTTGCTCTTCAACAATGGCGTCCAAATCCACTCCGGTTACTCCCCGTTGCTGCAATTCATAATTAATACGAAGGGGACCATAACCTTTTTGAATCCGGTATCTGGCATAACTCTCAGCAAAACGCTTATCACTTTGCCATCCTTGCTGTATCAATTCTGCTATAACCGCTTGCGAGTCATTGCGATTAAATCCTCTAAGGAACAATTTGTCCTGCAATTCCTTACGGCTATGTTCACGCCGACCTAACAATCTCAAACAAAGATCCTTAATTTGCTGATAAGATTCCTCAGTCGCCATTAATTGTCAAATAAATTCCATCAATTATTTCTTGGAAGAACTATCTTTCTCTTGAGGCGGATGCGTATCAGTATCGGCAACCGTTCCAAATACTTCCGCTCTGATTGCAGCTTCCAGGTCTTTAGCCTTGTCCGGATTGTCTTTCAGGAACTGTTTAGCATTATCCTTACCCTGACCAATCTTTTTATCACCATAGCTGTACCAGGATCCGGATTTTTGTACAAAACCATACTTAACCCCCAGATCAACTAACTCACCCAGAAAAGAAACACCTTCACCATACAGAATTTCAAATTCAGCTTGTTTGAAAGGTGGCGCCACTTTGTTTTTGACCACTTTTACTCGGGTATCGTTGCCAATCACTTCATCGCCTTTTTTGATAGCGCCGATACGTCGGATATCCAATCGTACTGAAGCATAAAATTTCAAGGCATTACCACCGGTTGTGGTCTCAGGATTACCAAACATAACGCCGATTTTCATCCGTAACTGATTAATAAAAATCACCAGCGTATTAGAGCGCTTGATATTAGCCGTCAACTTTCTCAACGCCTGCGACATTAACCGGGCTTGCAGCCCCATATGGGAGTCACCCATATCACCTTCAATTTCGGCCTTGGGCGTTAAGGCCGCAACTGAATCAACTACAACAATATCCACCGCACCGGAACGCACCAACATATCGGTAATTTCCAACGCTTGCTCCCCGGTATCGGGCTGTGAAACCAACAACTCATCGACATTAACACCGATTTTTCCCGCATAAACAGGATCAAGTGCATGTTCTGCATCAATGAAAGCGGCCGCGCCACCCAGTTTCTGCATCTGAGCAATAGTTTCCAGCGTCAGCGTGGTTTTACCGGAAGACTCTGGCCCATAAATCTCAATAACCCGGCCTCTGGGTAATCCCCCGCAACCCAATGCAATATCTAATGATAATGAACCCGTGGAAACCACTTCTATATCGCGACTGGCCGCCACATCTCCCATACGCATGACAGAGCCTTTGCCAAATTGTTTATCAATCTGCATTAATGCCGCACTAAGCGCTTTTTTCTTGTTTTCGTCCATTATTAAGCCTGATTTGTATTTAACATATTGCAAAATAAGCTCGCCATTATCACATAGAGCAAGGTAGCGAAACAGTCTTTGATAAAGAAATTTTCAGAACTCAGACAATCAAGTCCTCTAAAGCAGACCTGTCACACCGGAAATATCGACACTTGTCTAATTGAAAGATGGAAATGCCTGGCAAAGAAAGCGGCGACATCATAAAGATAATCTCAAGAAAATACGACAGTTTGATTATCATTTGGCGAATTTGGCGCGGCCATCTTAGGATCATGTATGGAATAACTACACCATTTGTAGATTAAAGATACGACAACCTTATACAGCCGCTGTTTTTAATTATCCAGAAGGTGTCCGCAATATTTACAATAATTAGCATCAAAATCATGGCCGGTTTCACCACAATCAGGACAGGCTTCATTATTGATCCGGGCTGCTTTATTCGCTTTCAAAAGCTCACTGCTATAAATTCCTGTTGGCACAGCAATAATACCGTATCCCATAATCATCATAAACGAAGCAATAATCTGTCCAAATACAGTTTGTGGCGCAATATCACCATACCCTACCGTTGTCATGGTTACAATGGCCCAATAAACCGATTGGGGAATACTGGTAAAACCTGACTCATCATCTTCCACAACATACATCAGCGAACCGAAAACAATAACCAGAGTTCCCACGGTATATAAAAACACCAGTATTTTATGCCGACTGTTACTCAATGCGCTCAACAATACCTGAGCTTCTCCCAGATATTCCGACAATTTCAGGATCCGAAAAACCCGTAGCAGACGAAAAATCCTGACAATCAGCATATATTTAATGCTCGGAAACAAAAAGCTTAAATAAGTTGGAATAATGGATAAAAAATCAACAATTCCAAAAAAACTTCGACAATATAACCACGGTCTGCGAACGCAAATTAAACGTAAAATATATTCTATGGTAAACAGTATGGTAAAAAACCATTCAACATAGAAAAAAATATGTGAATATTGTTGTTGTAAATCGGCAACACTGCCTAACATCACCGAAGCTACGCTGCAAATAATACTGAAAATCAAGACCAAATCAAAAGTCTTGGCAAGCGGAGTTTCTGCGCCAAAAATAATGTCATTTAACGATTCACGCCAGGGTGGAAGTTTTTCGCCATCATTAAAATGTATTTTTTGTTTTTTGAGTTTTTGTATTTGCATCAAATATCTTCGTGCAACTGCAGGGAATCTTTTTAACTAAGGACTTAAATTTAGCTTAAAAAATATATTTGTATTGATAAATCAAACTATTACATCCAATTTATCATCCACCATCCAAATAACTACTTACAGAGAACTTTTAGAGATTCCAACAAAACTTGCATCTACTGCTATAATGGAAGACAATGATATTCCGTGTTTTAGATAAAGTTAAAAGTGTATAATGACATGCCTCTCCTTGCCTATCTTATCATATATTTAATTATTTCGTTCGTCGTAACCTATTTTCTTACTTGCGTATTCGCATTCAGCCACCCCCTACCGGACAGAAGAAAACAAGATAGACGGAAGAACATGAGACCGGGACACATTGACAGAAGAGCATCATACAGAAACCACAGTGAAATAATATCCAGTTAAAGGTTTCTCAATCTCCTAGCAACTCTCTTAACAATGATGTGGCATAACTGCCTGCCGGTAATCTGAAGCACAGTTGCCATTGTTTGGCGTCTTCAAACTGCCAATTCAGTTGTTCAGGTATTACCCTCAATGCCCGCCTTTCAGCCGTCAATCCATACTTTAACAAAACACTCACCAATTCCGGGTTTTCATTGATAACTACTTTTTCAATATTCCCAGCATCTTCCGATGTTTCAACCCCCCCTTTTCCATACATTACAGCGGTTGGGTGCATATCCCCCGAATTGATACGTTCAAGCAACTGCCGATCAACACGCTCAACTTTGAAAATACTATGGCTGTGATTTAATTGACAGACATCCCCCGTTAATAATTGATTCCAGTTTGACAACCCAACCCGTTTTGCCAAAATCAGATTAAACAAATAAGAACGCACTGCCGATAAATAGATACTTCTCTGTTCTCGTTTAAGCTTGACTCGCTGAAATAAAGCCAGCGCTTTATTGACATTTTGTCCCTGTCGACCAAAACGTTGTTTGCCAAAATAATTTGGAAACCCTTGCTGCCTGATTAACTGCAATTGCTTTTCTGTTTTATCGGCATCCCCCGACCAATTTCTGATACGAATTTTAAAGTGAT
>CAYNIU010000173.1:0-4781 GCA_964397365.1 uncultured Methylomarinum sp.
GGAAAAAACGCCACTTCATCTTCATCTTTTACCGGTGTATCCATCGCCACATATTCCATGTTTACGGCTACCAGTATATTCTCCGGCAACTGCAAAGATGGATTGGTTTTATGCCAGACATCAGCGACAGAACAAATACCCCGGCTATCCAACTCATCACCTGAACGTCCTAATGTTTCTTTTAAACTGGCAAAATAACGGACTTTAATCGACATTAATCTTCACTCGATAATAAAATAGCTATATCAATAACTGACATTCTACCTGACTATGACACAATTAACGCATTTTAATCCATCTGGAGAAGCTCATATGGTTGATGTCGGCCACAAAGCCATTACTCAGCGCACCGCCGTCACCGAAGGTTATATTGAAATGCAGAAAGCCACTCTGAACCTCATCATGACCGGCAATCACCAAAAAGGTGATGTGCTGGGCATTGCTCGTATTGCCGGTATTATGGCCAGTAAAAAAACCGCTGACCTGATTCCGCTGTGCCATCCTCTTCCCATCACCCATGTAGAAATCAAACTGACCCCTGAACCTGATCTCAATCGGATACATTGCCTGGCTACCGTTAAAACCAACGGTCAGACCGGCGTGGAAATGGAAGCATTGAACGCCACACAAGTAGCGCTGTTAACCATTTATGATATGTGCAAAGCAGTTGACCGCGGCATGGTGATTCAATCGGTACAATTACTGGAAAAAGACGGCGGCAAATCAGGTCACTGGCAACGATGAATTATTTTTCCGATGCACTGCTGTCCGCGATTCATCTTATTCTGCAGTTTGACCCGGAAATCTATCAAATTGTCTGGACATCACTACGAATTTCATTACAGGCAACTCTCTACGCCGCCATGATAGCATTGCCACTGGGTATTCTCATTGCTGTTGCAGAATTTACCGGTAAACAATGGTTACAACATTTGCTAAATACCTTGATGGCCATGCCCACCGTCATGATCGGTCTGATTTTTTACGGTTTGCTCAGTCGCCGCGGACCTTTAGGAGAATTTGGCTTACTCTATACAGAAAATGCCGTCATTCTCGGGGAAGCCTGTTTAATCCTGCCGCTCATCATGAACATGACAATCGTTGCTGTACAGTCAGCCGACCCGCGTATGTTACCTACATTAAAAATGATGGGCGCCAGCAGCCGCCAACAGATCATGCCGATAATGGCCGAATTACGCTTTGCCTTTATTGCCGCCATCATTACCGCTTTTGGCCGGGCAATCGGCGAAGTCGGCGCAGCCATGATGCTGGGAGGAAACATCCAAGGCAGCACCCGCACCATGACCACTGCCATTGCCCTGGAAACCAGCAAAGGCAATTTTGAATTGGGCCTGGCATTAGGAATGCTATTATTAACTATTGCTTTCAGCATCAATTTTGTATTGCAATATCTTAAGCTTATTGCCGCCCGGTAGATTACATTGGCGGCATCCTCTCAAGAGTACGCCGGCAGAAGACTTTTAATCATATGAACAGACTCAGCCAAAAGCTAAACCTGAAAAACATAATACAATTCATAAAAAATGAAACAGAAGTGGAAATAGCCTGGTTATATGGATCGCGAGCGCGGAATAATGCTAACCCTGATAGCGATTATGATTTGGCAGTGGCATTTAAAACCTATATTGAAGATCCTGTAGAACGCAGACTGCGACCGGAAATACTAGCATTAAAATGGCGTAGCAAGCTTAATATACCGTTATCAATTATAGATATTAACCAAGTGGCATTACCGTTAGCTTATACTGTTATTCAAGACAACACTTTACTTTTGAGTAAAAATGACTATCGAAGAATGACTGAAGAGCAACGAATCATGTCAAAATGGGAAATAGATTATTGTTACCATAAAAAACATTATGCTTAATACCTATATTGATGCCATCCAACAGCATGTCAATGAAAATACAGAAGATCTGGAAACTCTTCATGCGATATTGCAACAACGCTCATGGACAAGGGTTGAGAGAAAAGGGGCGGAAAGATTATTACAAACATTGGTTGAAGCATGTATTGGTGTATCAAAACATTGGCTAAAGCAACACAACAAAGTGCTACCCTCTGATGCTTATTCAGTCTTTGAGAAATTAATGGAATTGCAATTAATACCGGCTGATGATGCTTTGGAGTGGCAAAGAATTATCGGTATGAGAAATGCAATTGTTCATGACTATCTGAATTTAGATGAAAAAGTCATCAAGGCTATTGTTGTTAATAAAATGTATCTCAAGCTTCAGGAATTTGCATTAAATATAAGTGCCAAATTAGCAAAATAATCTGAGTACTCGACTCCATTCTTTTATACTGTTTCCATATAAAGATGGAACATCTACACTCCCAAGCAAAATATCACATTGCCATCAAGTCAAGCCGCTATGCTGTCAATTTAAAATGAGGTGACAGGTAGGGATACGCATTGCCTGCCTTTGTGGCCGGTATGCATACCCTACTACATAGCAATTATCCCTGGATTATGTTGATGACGCTTTCATTACCCCCTGGAATCAAATACATCTTTATGGATAAATAACCTTTGGCTCAAAATAGGCCGCAGGATATTCAGGATCAAATATAACTTCTCTTTTTTTTCTGAGCGCTACAGCATCCTTATCAATATAGATAATTTTAGGCTGAAAATGTGCAGCCGGGAATCTAGGATCAGCTGAAGTTGTTTGTTGAATGACATCTTTATCAACATAAACCACTTTGGGCTCGAAGTTTGCCGCTGGATAGCGGTTATCGTCACTTGTGGCCAACGCATTAGCCGCCGTAAATGAAAGACCTGCCACAGTCAGACCCAAAATAATATTTTTTTTCATAAATAAAAACCCTCCAGTCTTTGTATTGGTACGTTTGCAGCTAACACTGAATAACGGCTTAAAGTATCAAACATTTTTGTGCTATTGGCAACTGCATTTCTTTAAGAAATGCTCCAATCCTGAATGACTGGAGCATAACCGGACAAATTACGAAACCAAGCCGCTATCTCACACCTTGCGATAAATATCGGCGCCTTCTTTCAGGAACTGCTGTGATTTTTCATCCATGCCTTGTTTCAGGGCCTCATTTTCTTCAATACCTTTTTGAGCCGCATAATCACGCACGTCCTGAGAGATTTTCATAGAACAGAAATGCGGCCCACACATGGAGCAGAAATGGGCTACTTTGGCAGAATCTTTGGGCAGGGTTTCATCATGGAAAGAACGGGCTTTTTCCGGATCTAGTGCGATATTGAACTGGTCTTCCCAGCGAAATTCAAATCGCGCCTTGGACATGGCGTTGTCACGGGCCTGTGCCGCAGGATGACCTTTTGCCAAATCGGCGGCGTGGGCGGCAATTTTATAGGTGACAATGCCTTCGCGTACATCTTCTTTATTTGGCAAACCTAAATGTTCTTTTTGAGTAACATAACACAACATGGCGCAGCCATACCAACCGATGTTGGCGGCGCCGATTGCAGAAGTAATATGGTCATAGCCCGGAGCTATATCGGTGGTTAATGGCCCTAATGTGTAGAAAGGCGCTTCATGGCAATCTTCCAGTTGTTTTTCCATGTTGACTTTAATCATCTGCAACGGCACATGGCCGGGACCTTCAATCATGGTCTGGACATCGTGCTTCCAGGCGATATTGGTTAATTCCCCCAGTGTTTCCAGTTCACCGAACTGGGCCTCGTCGTTGGCATCATAAATTGAGCCCGGACGCAAGCCGTCGCCTAATGAGAACGACACATCATAAGCTTTCATGATGTCACAGATTTCTTCAAAATTTGTATATAAAAAGCTTTCAGTATGATGCGCCAGACACCATTTGGCCATGATGGAACCACCACGCGAAACAATACCGGTCAGCCGTTTGGCCGTTAACGGCACATGATGCAGTCGAACACCGGCATGTATAGTGAAATAATCAACGCCCTGCTCGGCCTGTTCAATCAAGGTATCACGAAATATTTCCCAGGTCAGTTCTTCAGCTTTGCCGTCTACTTTTTCCAGGGCTTGATAAATCGGCACGGTGCCGATAGGTACCGGCGAGTTACGTAAAATCCATTCGCGGGTCTCGTGAATATTTTTTCCGGTAGACAAGTCCATGATGGTATCGGCGCCCCAACGAATACCCCAGAGCATTTTCTCGACTTCCTCTTCAATAGACGAAGTTACGGCTGAGTTACCTAGGTTACCGTTGATTTTAACCAGGAAGTTACGACCGATAATCATCGGTTCCAGTTCCGGGTGGTTAATATTGGCCGGAATAATCGCACGGCCTCTGGCCACTTCATCGCGCACAAATTCAGGCGTGATGACGGCAGGAATAGAGGCTCCAAATGACTGCCCGGGATGCTGGCCTTTCAAGTAATCGCCCATAGCTTCCATGTTTTGATTTTCACGGATAGCGATGTATTCCATTTCCGGGGTGATAATGCCTTGGCGGGCGTAATGCATTTGTGACACATTAGCACCGGATTTGGCTCGGCGTGGTTTGGATATATGTTCAAAACGCAGATGCTCGATTGTGGTATCCGCCAGCCTCTCCCGACCGAATGCCGAAGTCGGTCCATCCAGCTGTTCAGTATCATTTCTTTCATCTATCCATTTTCCGCGAACAGATCCCAGCCCCTGATGCAGATCAACCGCTACCTCAGGATCGGTGTAAACACCTGAAGTATCATAGACATATAAGGGCGGATTTTTTTCAGCACCGAAATGTACCGGGGTATCGGATAAGGTGATTTTACGCATCGGCACCTGTATATCAGGACG
>CAYNIU010000174.1:0-4541 GCA_964397365.1 uncultured Methylomarinum sp.
GGTCTGGAAACCCATGTTGTGGAATTTGCCCCGCGGCTGATGGCCGTTCAACTGGATGAAGGCGGTGGCGCCATGTTGAGAAAAAAAATTGAAGACCTTGGCGTTAGCGTCCATACCAGTAAAAACACCACTAACATTAGTGATGGCGAGCAATGTTTCCACAAAATGTCCTTTACAGACGGCGAAGAACTGGAAACAGATATTGTCCTGTTCTCTGCCGGGATTCGTCCGCGCGATGATATTGCCAGGGCCTGTGGCCTGGAAATCGGCCCACGCGGCGGCATTGCCATTGACAACCAATGTAAAACTTCTGATGCCAATATTTATGCCATTGGTGAATGCGCTTTATGGGATGGCCGAATATTTGGTCTGGTCGCCCCCGGTTACACCATGGCCAGAACGGTTGTCGCTGACCTGGCAGGTAGTGAAGGAAGCTTTACCGGCGCCGACATGAGTACCAAGCTGAAACTGATGGGAGTCGATGTTGCCAGTATTGGCGATGCTCATGCCAAATCACCGGGAGCGCTGGTTTACACTTATCAGGATGGCGCTTCGGAAGTGTACAAACGCCTGGTAGTCAGTGAAGACAGGAAACAGTTACTAGGCGCTGTCCTGGTCGGTGATGCATCCGGTTACAGTACCTTATTGCAATATTGTTTAAACGGTATTGAACTACCGGAAAATCCGGATTCGCTGATCCTGCCGCACCGCTCTGATGAATCGGTCGGCCTGGGGCCTGATGCTCTGCCTGAATCGGCACAAATATGTTCCTGCTACGATGTCTCCAAAGGACAGATTTGTTCAGCCATCGACAATGGCTGCACCACAGTTCCGGCGCTAAAAGGGGAAACGCAAGCGGCAACCGGTTGCGGAGGCTGTGCAGCATTGCTGAAATCAGTGCTGGACTGCGAACTGGAAAAAGCCGGTATTGAAGTCAACACCGATATTTGTGAGCATTTCCCGCATACCCGTCAGGATCTCTACAACCTGATTATGATTGGTGAAATCAAAACCTTTGATGAGTTACTGGAAAAACACGGCAAAGGCCGCGGCTGTGAAGTCTGCCGACAGGCAGTGGGATCAATCCTGGCCTCTTACTGGAATGAATATGTTCTAAAAAACGAACACCTCGGCTTACAGGACACCAATGATACTTTTTTGGCTAATATGCAAAAAGACGGTACCTATTCTGTCGTGCCCCGGGTTACCGGCGGCGAATTAACACCTGATATGCTGATTGCTGCCGGACAAGTGGCAAAAAAATATAACCTTTACACCAAAATTACCGGCGGCCAGCGTATTGACCTTTTTGGCGCACGCGTTGATCAATTACCCCATATCTGGAAAGAACTGATTGACGCCGGCTTTGAAAGCGGTCATGCCTACGGCAAATCACTGCGTACCGTCAAATCCTGTGTTGGCAGCACCTGGTGCCGTTTCGGTGTTGATGACAGTGTCGGCCTGGCAGTGGAACTGGAAAACCGTTATAAAGGCCTGCGGGCACCACATAAAATCAAAATGGCCGTTTCCGGTTGTACCCGTGAGTGCGCGGAAGCGCAAGGTAAAGATATTGGCGTTATCGCCACAGAAGGCGGCTGGAATCTGTATGTGTGTGGTAATGGCGGCATGAAACCACGTCACGCCGATTTGTTCGCCACTAATCTGGACAAGGAAACTCTGATTAAATATATTGACCGGGTGTTGATTTTTTATGTCCGCACAGCAGACAAATTGCAACGTACATCCGTCTGGATGGAAAACATGGAAGGCGGTCTGGATTATTTAAAAGCCGTTGTCATTGATGACAAATTAGGCGTTTGCGAACAACTGGAAACACAAATGCAACATGTCATAGAGACCTATCAATGCGAATGGAAAACCACCATTGAAGATGAAAACAAACTGAAACGTTTCCGTCACTTTGTCAACAGTGACAAAGCTGATGAAAATATTGTTTTTGTGGAAGAGCGCGGACAAATCCGACCCGCAAGCGAAGCAGAGCGTAAACACAGCAAAATAGCCGAGGAGGTTTTAGCATGAGTCAATGGATAGATATTTGCAGTATTGATGATTTACAACCGGATTCAGGAATTTGTGCCTTAGCCGGCAATAAACAGATTGCTATTTTCTATATGCCCAAAGAAAATAGTGTTTACGCCATTAATAATTACGACCCTTTCGGCAAAGCTAACGTACTGTCACGCGGCATGATTGGCGATTTAAATGGTAAACCCATGGTAGCATCACCGTTATACAAACAACATTTCAATCTTAAAACCGGCGTTTGTTTTGAAGACGACAATGTTAAAGTTGAGACTTATGCCATTCGCCTGACCCATGGTCGTGTTGAAGTTAGTGTTACGGAGTAAATAATGAGTTATAAATACTACATTGCCGATGTATTCACCCAGAAGATTTTCAATGGCGCTCAAATTGCTGTTTTCCCGGATGCAGAAAATCTCAGCGATGAGAAAATGGCGGCTATCGCCAAAGAATTAAATCTTTCGGAAACTGTCTTTGTTTTTCATCCTGAAAACGAAAAAAACCGTCGCCGCATGCGTATTTTTTCCCCGTTAGGCGAAAAGGATTACGCCGGCCACCCGATTATAGCCACTGCATATGTTCTGGGGCACTGCGAGGATATCAATCTGTCTGACAGCATCACCCAAGTTACCTTTGAACAAAACAGCGGCCCGATCGACGTCAATATCTCAGCTAACAACGGTAAACCGACTTTTATACAGTTCAACAACAAAGTCTCGTCAATCATCGACCATTTTGTGCCAACTGATGATGAATTGGCATCAGTCTTGTCAATCAAAGTATCCGAACTGGATCATAAAAAATATTCACCGCGTCTGGTCTCTTGTGGCTTACCTTATTTAATCGTTCCGGTATGGAATTACGACAGCGTTAGAAATGCCCGTTTTAACTATAACGCCTGGAGCCAATCAACAGCACCGCAAACCGCCGCCCAGGAAATCTTGCTGTTCTCTCCAAAAACACCTTTTCCCGACTCTGATTTTAATGTCCGTTTATTGGGACCTAATATCGGTTTGCATGATGATCCACCGGTTGGTAATGTTATTCCAGCTTTTGCCTCATATTTATGTTCCTTTGATTTCACCCAAAAAGGAACACATACCTTTGCCATTGATCGCGGCGACAAAAACAGTCGTCGCAGTTTGCTGAATATTGAAATGGACAACAAAGGCGCGTCGCAATTGCCATTAAGAGTCGGTGGAGAAGCGGTTATTTTTGCAGAAGGTTCAATATTTATTTGATCCAGTATAATTTGTCTAAACATTCCTCGCTAGTCCACTAAAATTCCATGAAGGACATGAAGTTAATGAAGGCACAAGACCATCCTTCACTCATGTGCTTCATGGTTTTAAAAGACAGTTCTCTATTTTTCAAATCACACCTTTCACTTTTCAACTATTGACCCAAACTGGACATCCCAGAAATATTAGAGTTTAATAATAAGCTATTTTGCTAACAACTATCCGGGAGGCTTCTATGATTTTTCGCCAGTTTTTTGAACCGCTCACATCTACTTACACCTACCTGCTTGGTTGTCAACTGACTCGCAAGGCAATTTTAATTGATACTGTTGCCAGTGAAATCGAATTTTATATTCGCCAATTATCCGCCCTGGATTTATCGCTGGTTTATACGCTGGAAACCCATGTTCACGCCGATCACATTACTGGCGCCGGAGATTTACGCGACCGACTTGGCAGCAAAAGTATTGTCCACAAAGATGCGGGTGCTATGTGCGCCGACCTGTTAGTCACAGATGGTGTGCAATTACAGATAGGCAATATCAATATCGGCGTTTTGCATACGCCCGGACATACTTCCGGCTGTACCAGCTACCTGATAAATAATCGCGTGTTTACCGGAGACAGCCTGTTAATTAACGGTTGCGGCCGTACTGACTTTCAGCAAGGCGATGCCGGCACTCTCTATGACAGCATTACTAAAAAATTGTTTACCCTTCCTCCTGATACACTGGTTTACCCCGGTCATGATTATAAGGGGCTGACCGTTTCTTCTATCAAACAGGAAAAAGCTATCAATTCCCGCCTGGGCAATAATAAAACCCGTACAGAATTTATTGAAATCATGAATAACCTGAATTTGGCTTACCCCCGATTCATTGACAAAGCATTACCGGCAAACCAGTCATGTGGTCAACCGGATAAAAAACAGGCGGCTGCAATGATTCAAGGATAACTCTTCAATCAATAGATATTCATGTACTTAGTCATCGGTTTATCTATTATCATTGGCATACTGTTGGGTCTGTTAGGCGGAGGCGGATCAATATTGACAGTACCGGTACTGGTTTATCTGGCCGGGCTTTCCGCTAAAAGTGCCATTGTGACCTCGCTGATTGTCGTTTGCGTCACTAGCGCCATAACGGTTATTCACTATGCCCGGCGGCGCCTGGTCTGCTGGAAAACCGGCAGTACCTTTGGGGTTGCGGGTATGCTTGGAGCTTTTATTGGCGGTCGTCTTGCCGCTTATATTCCAGA
>CAYNIU010000175.1:0-4539 GCA_964397365.1 uncultured Methylomarinum sp.
TAGCCTGTTTTGCTCCAGCAGTAACAGCCAAGCCTTTCACAGTAATTGCTTTACTTACTTCACCCGATTTAATTACTTTTACTTTTTTTGTAAAAGCCGGCACCAGGTTCGCTGAAATCAGGGCATCTAGATCAACCACTTCAGATGCAATTAATTCCAATTCATTTAATCTGAGTTCAGCGGAGTATTTTTTAACCCTAGAGGTAAAACCAACCTTTGGCAAGCGACGTTGCAAAGGCATCTGTCCACCTTCAAAACCGACTTTATGAAAACCGCCACTCCGTGACTTTTGCCCTTTATGCCCTCTTCCACAGGTTTTACCCAAGGTTGAGCCGATACCACGCCCCACTCTTTTCGATTTTTTACGAGAGCCGTAAGCCGATTGAATACTATTCAGGTACATTAAACTTCCTCAACTTTTAGCATGTATGAAATCTTATTGATCATACCACGATTCTCAGGTGTATCAATCACTTCAACTGTTTGACGGATTTTACGCAAGCCCAGACCTTTCAAACAAGCCCGGTGACTTTTTAAACGACCAATTTTGCTTTTAGTCATTGTTACGTTAAGTTTCTTATCGGCCATGATTGCTATCCAGTAATTTCTTCAACTGTTAAACCACGCTTGGCGGCAATAGATTTTGCATCATGCATACCCGCCAAGCCATCAATTGTCGCTCTTACAACGTTTATCGGATTATTAGTGCCAATACATTTAGCCAACACGTTATGAACACCGACAACCTCAAATACAGCACGCATTGCACCACCTGCGATGATCCCCGTACCTTCAGATGCGGGTTGCATATAAACTTTTGCTGCGCCGGTATTAGACATAACGGAATATTGTAATGTATCCCCTTTCAGTGCGACTTTTCTCATGTTTTTACGCGCTTGCTCCAGAGATTTCTGAATTGCAATGGGCACTTCACGCGCCTTACAAACACCGTAACCGATTTGTCCCTGACCGTCACCTACAACGGTCAATGCCGTAAACCCAAATACTCTACCGCCTTTAACTACTTTTGCCACACGCCGAACAGAAACTAATTTTTCCTGCAATCCGTCTGTACTACCTTGAGATGGTGCTGTTGCCATTTTTTACCCCTAGAACCTCAATCCGGCTTCTCGTGCAGCATCTGCTAATGCTTTTACACGGCCATGATATTTAAAACCTGAACGATCAAATGCGACTTCGGTAATGCCAGCGGCAAGCGCCTTTTCGGCTAGCAGCTTTCCAACGACCGTTGCCGCTTCCACGTTTCCAGTATAAGTCAATACATTTTTTACATCAGCTTGTGTCGATGCAGCGCTGGCAACTGTAGAAGTACCGTCAACGCTCAGAACCTGAGCATATATATGTTGAGATGTTCTGTGTACAGTCAATCTATTTACACCGAGCTGCTTTATTTTACTACGCTGCCTTAAGGCACGTTTTAATCGAGATGATCTTTTATCCATCAATTTATCCTACTTCTTCTTGGCTTCTTTTCTTGCCACGTATTCATCAGCATATCTCACACCTTTACCTTTGTAAGGCTCTGGTGGACGAAAAGCTCTGATTTCAGACGCAACCTGACCCACTTGCTGCTTATTACAGCCTTTTACAACCAATTCGGTTTGACTTGGAGCTTCGACTGTAACGCCCTCTGGGACAGAATATTCAATCGGATTGGAATATCCTAAGGCCAAGGTCACTTTTTTGCCTTGCACCTGAGCCCGATAACCGACGCCAATCAATGTCAGTTTTTTTTCAAAGCCTGATGATACGCCTGTCACCATATTGTTTATTGATGCTCTCGCCGTACCTGCCTGAGTTCTTGCATTCTTGACTTCATCATCCCATTTGACCTGAACTATATTATCATTTATCTCTACATGAACCCCTTCATGCAAACTAAACGACAACTGACCGCCTTTACCTTTGACAGTCATGTCACCCTGATCCAGTTTAATATCAACACCTGAAGGGATAGTAATCGGGGCATTAGCTATTCTAGACATATACTAACCTTCTTTCTTAACAAACAGTGCAGATGACTTCACCGCCATGCCCTATGGCACGAGCCGCACGATCTGTCATGACACCGCTGGATGTTGATACAATTGCGATACCCAGCCCACCTAACACCTTAGGTAACTCATCTTTCGATTTATAGATACGCAAACCTGGTCTGCTAACACGCTTAACCTTCTCAATAACAGGCATACCATTGAAGTACTTTAACTCCACGGTCATTTCTGTGTGACTGCCTTTTGTTTCAGTCTTATAGCCTGCTATATAGCCTTCTTCTTTTAATACATTTGCAATTGCAACTTTTAATTTAGAAGACGGCAATCTTACACTTTTTTTTCCTGCAGTCTGACCATTTCTTATTCTGGTCAACATATCTGCAATGGGATCACTCATACTCATTGTCTAAATCTCCAAAAACCTTAATTCAGATCTACCAACTTGCCTTAGACAAACCAGGAACATCACCACGCATTGTAGCTTCTCTCAGTTTATTGCGACTCAGTCCAAATTTTCTGTAATACCCATGAGGCCGCCCTGTAAGATTGCAACGATTACGCAACCTTGCCGCACTGGAGTCTCTTGGTAGTTTTTGCAGCTGTATTTGAGCATGCTCTTTGTCATCAAATGATGAATTAGGATCTCTGACTATTTCTTTCAAAGATCTTCTTTTAGCTTCATATTTGCTGACTAATTTCACACGTTTATTTTCACGTGCAATCATTGATTTTTTAGCCATTTTATAAACGCCCTTTAGTTCTTAAATGGAAAATTAAAAAGCTTTAACAACGCCAAACCTTCTTTATCAGTTTTAGCTGTTGTTGTGATGGAAATATCCAAACCACGTAATGTGTCAATTTTGTCATAATCAATTTCCGGAAAAATGATTTGCTCCTTAACACCCATTGAATAATTTCCACGCCCATCAAAGCTTTTAGGGCTCATACCGCGAAAATCACGGATTCGAGGAATTGAAATACTTATCAAGCGATCCAGAAATTCATACATTCTGTCACTACGCAATGTTACCTTACAACCTATTGGCATATCATCACGTATTTTAAAACCTGCAATTGATTTTCTCGCTAATGTGACTACAGCCTTCTGGCCGGCAATTTTCTCCATATCTGAAATTGCCGATTGCAATACTTTTTTATCTGCAACAGCTTCACCCACCCCCATATTCAAAGTGATCTTGGTAAGCCTTGGAACTTCCATAACTGATTTGTAGCCAAACTGCTCTTTCAGAGCAGGAAGAATTTTTTCTTTATATTCTGTTTCTAGTCTAGCCATGATTAACCCTTACACATCAACAACTTCATTGGTTGATTTAAAATACCTGACTTTCTTTCCATCTTCTAGAAACTTAAAGCCAACCCTATCCGCTTTTTGAGAGTCCGGGTTATATAATCCGACATTCGAGATATGAATTGGCATATCCTTATCGACTATACCACCAGCTATACCAGCATTCGGGTTTCCACGCTGATGTTTTTTTACCCGATTAACGCCCTGAACAACCACCTTGCTATTCTCCAGAACTTTAATCACTTTTCCTTTCTTACCCTTATCTTTACCGGCAAGTACAATAACTTCGTCGCCTTGTCTAATTCTTTGCATTTTTAAGACCTTCTTTATAATACTTCAGGAGCCAGTGAAATAATCTTCATAAATTTTTCACCCCTTAACTCACGAGTAACAGGCCCAAAAATACGTGTACCTAATGGCTGTAATTGGGTATTTAAAATCACTGCTGCATTGCCGTCAAAACGAATGACAGATCCATCAGGTCTACGAACTCCTTTACGAGTTCTTACCACTAAAGCGTTATAAACCTCTCCCTTTTTTACACGACCGCGAGGGATAGCGTCTTTTACACTTACTTTTATAATGTCACCAATTCCGGCATATCGCCTATGCGACCCACCTAAAACTTTGATACACATGACCCTTTTGGCACCGCTGTTATCGGCGACGTCAAGGTTAGTTTGCATCTGAATCATTTTTAAATCCCAACCATTTCTATTCTATATTATGAAACTGCAATCAATTTGCGCTTTCAACAATTTCAACCAATCTAAACGTCTTGTTTTTAGAGATTGGCCTGCAGGAAGTAATCAAGACTACATCACCTGCATTACATTGGTTCTGCTCATCATGCACCAGTATTTTGGTCGAGCGTTTGATGATTTTTCCATAAACAGGATGCTTCACTAATCTTTCTACAAGCACGGAAGCAGTCTTGTCCATTTTTTTACTTATCACACGACCAGTAATCGTACGTAGTTTTTCTGTATTTTCATTCATGACTATGCACTCGCCATTTCATTTAAAATCGTATGAATACGCGCTATGTCACGTCTTACTTTTTTCACCTGATCAGGCTTGGCCAGCTGACCCGTTGCTTTTTGCATTCTCAGATTAAACTGCTCACGAGATAACTCAAGCAATTTCGCATTTAACTCTTCTTTCGTCTGTTGACGTAATTCACTTGCATTCATTACATTATTGTCCGTGCTGCAA
>CAYNIU010000176.1:0-4454 GCA_964397365.1 uncultured Methylomarinum sp.
GGTATTTGATAAATACATGAGCCGAAAGCAACAGCAGTTTTCTAAAGTGATTTAATCGGAGACGCTTAATTTGGCGTTATCAGACTATGCGAAGCAAGGGGGGCTTGCCAGGGATACTACACTCGTCTCCCTGGCGATAGATTTACGGTGTTTCCTGAAGTGGTCCCGAAAAATCAGTTGAATATGCGAGGGGGTACTTAAATTCTGATTGGGCAGAATATTTAACGCAAAAAAAGGGGTTATATATGGCTCTTTTGCTTTAGAATTCTTTTTGCTGCTGCAACTATTTCTTATGTCTTCCTGACAGCTTGATTGAACAATAATAGTAATCGGCTATAATCTTCACTCTTTGTAATTAAATTCGGATTATAAAGTCATTGTTGACTTACAAATCAAAAAACTATTCTGATGGGAAGTTCCGGCAAATTACTGTCAATAAGTTGTGAAAATATTGTCTCCAATGCCTGGCTGGTTTTTGTAATTGGCGAAAAGGTAATTGTCGAATCTGTTGGCGCTGATGTTGAAAATTTGCTGGGCTATTCAGAAAATGACTTTCTAACCGGTTCTGTTTCATTCCAGACATTGATCCATGATGATGATACTGAGATTTGCGAGGGCTTGTTTTCTTCGCAAACACACCAGGGTATATTTACAGAAAACTTTAGAGTACGCAAAAAAAATAACTGCATTCAATGTGTTAAGGCGCTGTATAAAAAATTCAGGCGGAAAGCTGATGACAGGATTGTCTTGCAATTGGAGCTGCAAGATGTCAAACAGCTTAGAGCGGTCATCGAAGAAAAGTTTTTGCTGGCCAATTTTTCGGCGATGATGGAAACGACCGATGATTATATCTATTTTAAGGATCGCAATCATGTTTTTACCGGAGCCAGCCAAACCCTGGTTTCTCTTACTGATCCTTCAGAACACTGGACTGATTTGATCGGACTAACGGATTATGATGTTTTTCCGGAAAGTTATGCCGATAAATATTATTCGTTAGAAAAACAGATTTTTTCAGGCCAAGTCAAAATTGCCCATGAAACTCAGCCCACCCTGGATAACAAAGGTAATCAAGGCTGGGTGGATAATCGCAAGTACCCCATCAAGGATCAACAAGGTAATATTATCGGTTTGTTCGGTATCGCAAGAGATATCAGCGATATTAAACAATTAGAGCAAAATCTGGTTGAAAAGATTAAGCAACTGGAAACCTCCAACAAAATTTTTGATGAGGCGGGGGATGCTATAGCCTTGATGAAGGATGGACATTTTATTGATTGTAATAAAGCGGCCCTTAAATTATTTAACATAGCGAGTAAAGAGGGTTTTAAACGGGAGTCACTTGATCGTTTTTCGCCAAAAGAGCAGGCCAATGGTCTTGCTTCAACAGTGGAATTAAAGGAAAAAATAGCTGTTACCCTGGAAAACGGGATTCACCGCTTTGAATGGATCAACCAGCGTCTGGATGGCAGTGTTTTTGATGCGGAAATTACGCTCACCCCTATCCATATTGATGGAGACACCATCTTTCATGTCCATTGGCGTGATATTACTGAGCGCAAGGAAATGCAGCAGGAGATTGAATGGCAGGCCAATCATGACCCGTTAACCCGTTTGCCCAACAGAGTGTTATTAACCACGCGTTTTAATCTTGCCATCCGGGATGCCAAAAAATATAAAGAGCAGTTATTGGTTTGTATGCTGGATCTTGATGGTTTTAAACCGGTCAATGACAACTATGGCCATGATGCCGGCGATCAACTGATTATCGCGGTGGCGCAACGTTTGGAAAAATTGCTACGCAGTTGCGATACAGTTTGCCGAATGGGCGGTGACGAATTCGCTTTACTGCTCTGTGGCCTGGATAGTCATGAGGATATGAACCACACTCTGCAAAGGATTATTGATTCTCTGGCAGAGACTTATTGTATTGATGAGCATAATATTAACATTACAGCCAGTATTGGTGCGGTGATATTTCCGACCGATGAAGATGATCCGGATATTTTGCTTCGACATGCTGATCAGGCCATGTATCAGGCGAAACAAGCCGGAAGAAACCGGGTTCATTGGTTTGATGTTGATCTAGACAGGGCGGCTCAGAGTTCGCTGGATGTAATTAATCATGTCAAACAGGCTTTGGAAAAAGACGAGTTGTGTTTTTTCTATCAGCCTAAAGTGAATATGGCGACACAGCAGATTGTGGGAATGGAAGCTTTGTTACGATGGCTGCATCCGGAAAAAGGCTTGTTGCCACCGTTGAGTTTTTTGCCTTTGGTCGAACAATATGATGTGATTGTTGAAATAGGCGAATGGGGCATCCATCAAGCTTTAACACAAATAAAGCGGTGGTCGGTAAAGGGGTATGATTGGGTTGTCAGTGTCAATATAGCCGCCCGGCATTTTCAGCAGGCCGATTTTTATCAACGATTTAAAGCTATTTTGGCCATGTATCCGGAAATTCCTCCCTGGCAATTGGAAATCGAGATTCTGGAGTCGGTGTCGATCAATGATATTCAAAAGGTTCATGAATTGATCGTTAATTGCCAGAAGCTGGGCGTGAAATTTGCTCTGGATGATTTTGGTACTGGGTATTCTTCTTTAAGTTATCTCAAACGACTGCCGGCCAATACAATCAAAATAGATCAGAGTTTTGTGCGCGATATCCTGGATGATAAAAATGATCTCTCTTTGGTTGAGGCTGTGATTGGTCTTGCCCGTAGCTTTAAACGCAATGTGATTGCCGAAGGTGTGGAAACAGAAGCTCATGGCAAGCGGTTGCTGGAACTGGGTTGTAACTTGGCTCAAGGCTATGGGATAGCCAGGCCGATGCCGGTCGATGAGATCGAAGTCTGGGCGGATCGTTTAAAGCAGACGGGACGCTTGTGGCAAGCTTGAATAAAACCTAATGAAAACATGTTGTTGCATTATTTCTGCTGATATTTATTTGTATCAGTATCTGATCTGACAATTTAACCTGATAAAAAGAGAGCTACCCATGTGATAAAGATGTCGAAATCTTAAATCAAACACACGGGGGCTTTATATGGTCCGTCCCCGGATTGCAAGAAAAAATTCGTTCGTAGCATAAAGAAATATTGCTCCCATATATCCGGCCTTGGGGTGAGTAAGCCGCGCGGCTTAAGGGCAAAGCCCCTATTGAGCGCAGTGATCAATGCTTTTGTCATGCTATGCCCCCCCCCCGCACAATAATTTTCTTTCTTAGTCAGTAATGCCCAGGCTATTCGTGCATTTTTGTTGGCCACTGCGCGACGTTCGAGATGTTTTTGCCTCGCCTGTGTTTGATTTCATCAATCCATTGGTGATGTTTATTTTGATGTTTGAGTAAACTAACATCATGGCCCTTTGAGGCCGTTTAGGAAGTGGGGCGGCATTCCATTAAGTCTTGCTGTCAAGCATTCTTGCGTGAATTTTTTTGTCGCCCTGCTTACTGCTGTTACATTAAAAAAGAGTCTACTCCAAAAATAATCGCATATAGCTAAAACCTGTGTGCTAACCAGACACGCCACTTGATCGCTGGAAGCTGCCGTGCTTTTTTGAGGTCAGTTTTTACCAAAGTTCAGTTTGTTGCCAGAGTTTCTTGTTTATCCTCCAGCGTCAAGTGAGCTTGGTGTTATTTTCTTTTTTCGAGAGTAAGTATCTCAGGAGAAATTAGTTGTTGAAAGGGTTAAAGTTTAGTAGTGTGGCTCAAGGTTTAATGTGAAAAAGCTAGCTCGGGTGCAGAAATTGGCTATTCCCTTAAGCCGGGACAATCTGTGTAGGATGCGGTGGTGTGACTGGCATGATAGTCAGCCACACCGCTCTGCTGCTTGCCTCCGGTGATTTGCGGTGTTAGGCTTCGTTATCTAAACGGCTACGGTAACGGATGATGTATTTAGTAGCCCAACTACATTAGGAGATTTGATATGACTGCGCACAATCAACACGTTGTACCCCATGAAGGTAAGTGGGCCATTAGAACAGAAGGAAGCGAGAAACTTGCCTCAGTCCATGATACTCAAGAAGAAGCCATTGCTCGTGCAAGGGAGAGAGCGCATCGACTAGGTACTACACTATTCATTCACGACGCGCATGGTCGATTCAAGAAAGTTGAAAACATCCATGCAGAGCAAGTTTCGGCAAAGGAGGCCAACGCTGATCAGCATGTTGTGCCCCACAAGGAGAAATGGGCTGTAATGGCTGCAGGCAGCGACAAACCCAGTTCTGTTCATAACACTCAGCACGAAGCTGTCGAAATAGCGCGCGAGGTTGCCATGAAGCAAAATACAGTTCTTTTCATCCATGGCCGCGATGGTCACGTTCGTGAGCAGCATGACTACGGCAAAAATAAGTAAGCCAATGTAGGGTGGGGAAAGGCGGTGAGTTCCCCATCCTACTTGCCTAACGAATAAGGTTAGATGGTGATTCGCGCGTAGCGCGGAGCCACCATCTGA
>CAYNIU010000177.1:0-4452 GCA_964397365.1 uncultured Methylomarinum sp.
TACAGCTTTAAGGAAATTGAGCGCTGGGCCATGCGTATTAAAAAAGTGGCAAAATCTCTTAACAAGCCCTTCGAAAAAGTTATCTTCAGAGTCACACCAAAACTGGATGGTTATGCTGCTTTTGATGATGGCAGCATTCTTTACACCAGAGGAGACGGACGCAAAGGCACCGACATCAGTCGGGTGTTCGAACGGGGTTTAGCTGTCGCTGATAACGGTAAGCGCGGGATGGGCGCCGGTGAAATTGTCGTCAACAAAAATTATTTTAAAACACATCTGGCCGATTATTTTGATAATGCCAGAAATTTCCAGGCCAGTGTGATTAAAGAAAAACAACTGGAAGAACATGCGTTGGCCGCCATTAGAGACAAAGCCGCGGTTTTTTACCCTTTTGCGCTGCTCCCCGACTGGACAGGATCCTGGGATCAACTTAGCAAGCAGTTTGAAGAAATTGTCAAAACCATCTGGCATAAGGTTGACTATGATGTCGATGGCGTTGTTTTCGAAATTACCGATTCTGAAATAAAACAGGCTATGGGGGCAACCCGTCATCATCACCGCTGGCAGATAGCCTATAAGGAAAATGCCGAAACAGCGGAAGTGACCGTACTGAAGGTAACGCCACAAACCTCGCGTTCCGGCAGAATTACTCCGGTTGCCGAACTGGATCCGGTCAGACTGAGCGGCGCCTTGCTATCACGAGCGACCGCACACCATTACAACATGGTGATTGAAAAAGGTATTGGTCCCGGCGCCATCATAAAACTGGCCCGTTCCGGCGAGGTGATTCCTAAAATTGAAGAAATTATTAAACCCTCGAAACCAGAAGTTCCCAGTCTCTGTCCCAGCTGTCAGAGTGAACTGATCTGGGATAATGATTATTTAATCTGTACTAATAACCTGGAGTGTCCCGCCCAAATCACCCACAGCATGGAACATTTTTTCCGAATATTGAAAAATAATGATGGTTTTGGTTCCGCCACTATCAAAAAACTTTATGAGTATGGGATTCGTAATGTTTATGAGATTTATCAATTAACGACAGAACAGTTTGAAAAAATGGGCTTTGGTCCCAAACAATCTCAAAACCTGAGCAACCAATTAGCCAGAAGTCGTACTGAAGCCATTGAAGACTGGCGATTTCTGGCTGCTTTTGGTGTGTTTCGTATGGGACTTGGGAATTGTGAAAAATTACTCTCGCATTATCCTTTAAGAGACATTTTCAACTTGTCAGAAACAGACCTTATTGCGGTGGAAGGTTTTGCCGAAAAAACGGCCAATGTTGTCACCAAAGGACTTGTTAAGATTCAACCCTTATTCAATAGTTTGTTTGACTTGGGATTTAATCTGGAAAACAGTCACCATGCTATTTCTAATGCATCGCATCCACTGTCGGGAAAATTGCTGGTATTTACCGGCAGTATGCAACAAGGGTCACGGGATGAAATGAAAAAAGAAGCCAAATCCTTGGGCGCTAAAGTCGGCAGCTCCGTGAGTAGTAAAACTGATTATCTGGTGATCGGTGAAAAAGTTGGCGCAACCAAGCTGAATTTGGCCCGTGACAAGGGCGTTCAAGTCATTACTGAACAGCAATACAGGGCGATGGTAGAAAATAATTAATAAGAAATGCCGCACGACACACCCTAACATCTGTTAATTTAAGCAATTTTTGTACTGTGGCTATGCTCAGTGTCGGTGCGGATTATCCGCACAATGCGAATGAATTCGCATTGTGCTCACATTTTTTTAAACCTGATAACAATGAATGCCTATCCTACATCAATTTATAACTCTCTAGTGGCTTTGAACATGATGTCAGGCCAGCGTTCTTCGGTTAATTGCAGATTAACCCGACTACTTGCCAGATAAACCAGATAACCACCACCATCTTCGGCCAGGTTATCAAAAGCTTTCTTTTTAAATTCCTCCAATTTGGCGGGGTTTTCGGCGCTGACCCAGCGAACAGTGTTTATTCCGATGGCATCATAAACACACTCCACATTATACTCAGTTTTCAAGCGATGAGCTGTTACATCGAACTGTAACACACCGACAGCCCCCAAAATAAGGTCGTTATTTTTTAATGGCTTGAATAATTGGGTAGCCCCCTCTTCCGTTAACTGGGTCAGACCTTTTTGCAACGCTTTAGATCTTAACGGATCTTTTAACACGACGCGGCGAAACAGTTCCGGAGCAAAATAGGGAATGCCGCCGAATTTAAGCTCTTCACCCTGGGTAAAGGTATCGCCGACCTGGATTGTGCCATGATTATGTAAACCGATAATATCACCGGGATAGGCTTCTTCGACATTTTTACGACTATCGGCTTGAAAAGTGATCGCATTGCCAACCTGGATATTTTTGCCTATCCTGACATGATTAAGCTTCATACCTTTATCAAATTTTCCGGAACAAATCCGCAAAAAAGCCACTCTGTCACGATGCGCCGGATCCATATTAGCCTGAACCTTGAAAATAAACCCACTGAATTTGGATTCTCCTGGCAAGACTTGGCGTTGCTCAGCCTGCCTGGGCTTTGGGGCGGGTGCATATTCTGCAAAGGCATCCAATAATTCAATAATGCCAAAATTATTGATGGCTGAACCAAAAAACACCGGCGTCAAGTTTCCTGACAAATAATCATCCAGATTAAACGCATGACTGGCGCCTTTTACCAACTCAATTTCTTCTCTTAATTCATCGGCCTGATACATCAGTACTTCATCAAGCTTGGGATTATCCAGACCTTTAATCACTTCCACTTCAGCGATTTTACCGCCATGATGAGGACTGAACAACAGCACTTCATCCTTGTAAAGATGATAGACCCCCTTAAAACGTTTCCCCATACCGATAGGCCATGTCATCGGCGCACAATTAATTTTCAGTACACTTTCAACCTCATCCAGCAACTCAATGGGTTCCCGGCCTTCGCGGTCAAGTTTATTAATAAAGGTTAAAATAGGCGTTGTTCTTAAGCGACAGACTTCCATTAATTTAATGGTTCTATTCTCAACCCCTTTGGCAACGTCAATCACCATCAATGCAGAATCAACCGCAGTCAGCGTACGATAGGTGTCTTCAGAGAAATCTTCATGTCCCGGTGTATCCAGCAGATTTAAAATACAGTCTTTATGTTCAAACTGCATCACGGAGGTCGTCACAGAAATCCCCCGTTCCTTTTCCATTTCCATCCAGTCTGATGTGGCATGTCTCGCAGCTTTGCGTCCTTTTACAGAACCGGCCAGCTGAATGGCGCCGCCGAATAACAATAATTTTTCGGTAATAGTCGTCTTACCGGCATCAGGATGGGAGATAATCGCAAACGTGCGTCTGCGCTGCATTTCTGAAAGTATTTCTGACATGCTTGTAGGAACTGAATAAAAAACCAGTTATTATAACGTAATCCAATGGTTTACATTAACCATTAAACTACTCATATCCATTTGGGTTATTTTTTTGCCAACGCCAAGTATCCGCCATCATGTCCTGCAGATTTTTTTCAGCTTTCCAGTGTAAGGATTGATAGGCCAGCTCTGGATTAGCATAACATTCGGCAATGTCGCCTGCTCGCCTGGGAGCTATCTTATAATTAACTTTTTGGCCGGTTGCTTGGATAAAGGCATTGATCATATCCAAAACACTGTAGCCATTTCCTGTACCTAAGTTGAAAACATCACAGACACTTTCACTTAATTTTTTACCCAGTAAGTAATCAACGGCCTTTACATGCCCCTTAGCCAAATCAACCACATGGATATAATCTCTGACGCCAGTGCCGTCTTTAGTATTATAATCATCACCAAAAACCGACAAAACCTCCAGTTTGCCAATGGCAACCTGTGATAAATAAGGCATCAAATTATTCGGAATTCCATTAGGATCTTCCCCGATTAATCCGCTTTCATGAGCACCTACCGGATTAAAATATCGCAGAATGACAATTTTCTTAGGGGTTTGCACTTTATTCAATTGATCAGCAGCTGCAATGTCCCGCAGAATTTCCTCAATAAATAATTTGGTTCTCCCGTAAGGATTTGTCGCACTTAATGGAAAACTCTCCAGAATGGGTACTGTATGGGGGTCACCATAAACAGTGGCAGAAGAACTGAAAACCAGATTGCCAATATTAAATTCCGTCATTACTTCAAGCAACGCCAAAGTCGAATTAATATTATTCTGGTAATAACTGATCGGTTGTCGGCACGATTCTCCAACCGCTTTAAAGCCGGCAAAATGAATGACTGCATCAATCGCATTATCTTTAAAAATATTACTTAACGCCACCTTATCTCTGACATCAAGCTGATAAAAGCGAACACGCTTGTCAGAAATTTTTTCAATCCTGTTGACTGATTCTTGCTTACTGTTTGATAAGTTATCTACGATGATAACCTGATAACCTGCCGCTAATAACTCAACACAGGCATGACTGCCAATATATCCGGCGCC
>CAYNIU010000178.1:0-4393 GCA_964397365.1 uncultured Methylomarinum sp.
TGGAAGATCTGCGCACTATGCAGGACTGGATTGTTAAATTCAATCTGCAAACAGTTAAAGGGGTAACAGAGGTTCTGGGTATTGGCGGTTTTGAAAAGCAATTTCAGGTCATTGTACATCCCGATGCTTTGCTTCGCTATAATGTGGCGCTGGATGAAATTATTCAACGTATCAATACCAATAACCTCAATATTGGCGCACAATATCTGGAAGCCAACAATGAGCAATTTATTATTCGCTCGGTAGGGTTGTTGCAAGGAATCCCGGACATTAATCAAATTGTCATTAAAACGGTTGACGGGCGTCCGGTTTATTTACAGGATGTGGCAACGGTCAAAATCGGCGGCGCTATCCGCCGTGGGTTGCAAACCCACAATGGCGAAGGGGAAGTGGTTGCCGGAATGGTGATCAAACTCTATGGCACCAATGCTTCGACTGTGATCGAACGGGTTGAAGAAAAAATCAACAAAATCAACAAAGCTTTACCTGAAGGTGTCAGTATTGTGCCGTATTATCAGCAAAAAGATATTGTGAAAGGTGCGGTTAATACAGTGAGTAATGCATTGATACAAGGTATTATTCTGGTATCACTGGTACTATTTTTATTTATGGGCGGATTTCGTCCCAGCGTGGTGGTGGCATTGGCGATTCCGTTTTCGGTGATGTTTGCCTTCATCGCTATGGGACAATTTGATTTGTCTGCCAATTTAATGTCACTGGGCGGTTTGGCGATTGCTATTGGTATGATGGTTGATGGCACCATTGTGATGGTTGAAAATGTAGACAGAATGTTGCGCGAGGCTGATGCTGATGAACCCAGAATTCATGTTGTAGGACGAGCCTGCAGGGAAGTGGCCAAACCGATTCTGTTTGCGATTTCAATTATTATCATTGTGTTTTTACCATTGTTCACACTGGAAGGCGTTGCCGGAAAAACCTTTAAACCGTTGGCATTTACCGTGGCCTTGGCAATGTTGGGTTCATTGGTTTATGCGCTGTTTCTGGCGCCGGTTATGTCAGATATATTGATGCGTCGCCAACAAGCGAGGACAGACGGCAAGCCGAATCTGGATGAACGCATATTGAATGCTTTGCTTAAACCCTATCGTCCTTTGGTGAGCTATTTTGTTAATCATCGAAAAATAGCTATTGGTTTTGCCGCTGGGTTGCTATTGTTGGGCAGCGCGGTTTTTCCTTTTCTGGGGTCGGAATTTACTCCGACTCTACAGGAAGGTACAGTGGTCGTACAATTAACCATGGCGCCATCCATTGCGATTACAGAAACAAAGCACAATACCGAGGTCGTCGAAAGACGTCTACTGAGCATACCCGAAGTGATTGAAGTCACCAGCCGGATCGGTCGAGGTGAAGTTGGCGCTCATGCAGATCCTGTCAATTCAGCAGAAATGTATGTCATTCTTAAACCTAAGGATGAATGGCGGGAACCGGGTGATCAGGAATTTATCGAACAGGAAATTCGCAAAAAAATAGCCAACCTGCCGGGTATTACCGCTAATCTGACTCAGCCTATTGAAATGACGGTAGAAGAATTGCTGGAAGGGGTTAAAGCGGAACTGGCGGTTAAATTATTCGGTGATGATTTAGCGTTGTTGAAGAAAAATGCCGATAAAATTGCAGCGGTGATGAAACAAGTCCCCGGAGCAGCGGATGTCAAGGTAGATCAAGTGAGTGGTACGCCACAATTAGTGATTACTCCGGATCGTCAGGCGATTGCCCGTTATGGTTTAAATATTGATGATGTGCAAAATGTTATTCGTAGCGCCGTAGGTGGTTCTACAGCCGGACAAATTTTTGAAGGCATACGGCGTTTTGATATTTATGTGCGTTATGAAGAAGCTGATCGAAATACCCCGGAAGCCATTGCCAATATTCTTATCAGCGGTTCTAACGGACTTCGTGTGCCATTGGCACAGATTGCCAAAATCAGGGAAATTGTCGGGCCACGACAAATTACCCGGGAAAATAACCAGCGTTTTATTACCATTCAGGCCAATGTGGTCGGCCGGGATATTGGCTCGTTTGTTGCCGAAGCCCAGCGGGCAATTGACAGTAAGGTATCTCTGCCGCCGGGTTATTTAACCACCTGGGGCGGACAATTTCGTTTGCAGCAACAAGCTAATGCGCGTCTCGCTGTGGTGGTGCCTGTAACGCTGATTATCGTTGCTTTATTACTCTACAGTAGTTTTAATTCGCTGAAAAATGCGGCATTGATTTTACTGAATATTCCACTGGCTCTGGTGGGGGGCGTCATTGCTTTGTGGCTCAGTGGTCAGAATCTGTCAGTGCCTGCATCTGTCGGCTTTATCGCATTATTTGGTATTGCCCTGGAAAATGGAATGGTGTTAGTGACTTATCTCAATCAATTGGTGCGTGAGGGGATTACTATTGACAAGGCATCCATTCAGGGCGCCTGTCTCAGGGTGCGTCCCGTGTTGATGACCGCAGTCACTACCGCACTGGGATTGATTCCATTACTGCTGGCCAGTGGTACGGGATCTGAAGTGCAGCGACCGCTGGCAACCGTGGTTATTGGTGGTCTGCTCACGTCCACTTTTTTAACCTTATTAATTATACCGGCGCTGTATAAATGGTTTGCAACAGAGCCAAAATGACCTTTATTGGCGTATAAAAACAGGTTTTTGTACGCCATTTAATCCGTGAAAAACTTAACTACATAGGAAATTATCATGCCTAAAAAAATACTATTTTCATCATTTCTGGCAACCTTGGCACTAGCCTCTTTTTCAGCACAAGCAGGAAGAATTAAATTGTCTGAAGTACCTGAAGCTGTTATCAAGACCATGAAAGCAGAACATCCTGAGGCAAAAAATATCGAAGTTGATAAAGAACTGCACTTTGGGATGGTACTGTATGAAGTTAAATATAAAACCAACGGCAAGCAGCATGAAACCTTGTTTGAAGCGCATGGCAAACATTTTGGACATGAAGAAGAGGTTGAGGTCTCAGAATTGCCTGAGGCAGTGATTAATAAGTTGAGACAGACTTTTAAAAACTTAACTATTCAGGACGCTGAAAAAATTGAACACCCCGATGGTCGTATCGAATATGAAATTGATGTTCATGGTGATGGTGAGGACTGGGAATTAGCCATGAGTCCGACTGGAAAAATATGGGTTAAAGAGAGAGATTGATATGAATCAAGTTATTGCCTATATAAACCCCCTGAAACTTGAGAATGTCATGTTGAAATTACATAAAATCAAAGAATTGACGGGGATTAGTGTATTGGAAATACGTGGTTGTGGCCGTAGTCGCAAGTCATTCTCTGATTTTGTATTCGATCAGGATAGTTATGGCTTGGTGTCACGTTTGAAATTGGAAATAACTTGCCATGAAAACAAGGTCGAAGAGGTTGTTGCAGCCATACAGGAAAGCGCTCATACCGGCCTTAAAGGCGATGGAAAAATCTATGTTTTGCCGGTACTGGAAGCGGTTCGTATCAGTACGGGGGAAACTGGAAAAATGGCTGTTTGACTATTAAATTTACCACCTGGTACACAGAGAACAAAAAATTTCATCCCTTAAGCACTTCACAAAGAATGATGAAAAACCAGAATTTTATTCTGTGTGCTCTGTGGTGAAAAATAGTGATGCCAGGATTATTTATTGCCTTAGTAGATTCTTAAGCTAAAGATAAGACCATGAAAATACCGGAAAAACCCTGTTGCTGCCATGAACAGCAAATAGAAAGTCAACCTCCTATCGAGTCCATGCGTACTCAGGGCATGACCTTCAAAATCGAAGGTCTGGATTGTGTTGAAGAAGTCACTATTTTAAAGTCGGAAATCGGTCCCTTGGTGGGCGGTAGCGACAAACTGGCTTTTGATGTCATCAATGGTCGTATGACGATTGACCAGGATGCCAAACCAATTGATGAAAGAACCATCATCAAAGCGGTTGCTGCCACCGGTATGAAAGCAATACCTTGGCAAAAAGGACAAACGCCGCCTGATATCAAACAGCGGCAACGATCACAGACTCTTTATGCGACATTCAGCGGTTTGTTTATTGTCGTCGGTATGTTGATACATATGGGCATGGCCGGTGCATTTATTGATGCACAGCATGTTTTTGAATCTCCTGAAAACTGGAATTATTCATGGTCGGAAGTTGCACAATATCTTACCGGCCTGTTGAATGCACATAGCCAACAGCCTATGCCGTTACCTGAAAAAGCCGTTTATGGTTTGGCGATTATTTTTGGTGTGCGACATGTCATCGTTAAAGCCTGGTATGCCTTGCGTCGATTACGGGCGGATATGAATCTGCTGATGTTTGTTGCCATCATTGGCGCTATGGTTATCAATGAATGGTTTGAAGCGGCAGCCGTCAGTTTTTTGTTTTCCCTGTC
>CAYNIU010000179.1:0-4380 GCA_964397365.1 uncultured Methylomarinum sp.
GCTTCCCGAACCTTTCCTTTGCATTGTTGACGAAATGGATAGGTTTGGGTGTTCACAATAATTTTTGATTGAGAAACTGCTTTAGCATATTGTGCCATTGGCAAAATGTTATCGCTGTGATTCACGCCTCCAATATGAAAAAACTGATCCCCAAACTCTTTTTGTAAAAATCCTATCCAGTTTTTTCTCTGTCCCGCAGAACTCCCAAAAATAGCAATATCATAAATTTTAGGGATATTACGAGGATAAAAAATATCAGGATCAGGAATGGTAGGATGAAATATAACCTTTTTTGCATTTGTGTGATCACGATAGATACCCTGCCGGGCTTCCATTTTACTTAGGCGAGACTTATTTGAATTTTCTATCACTAAATCTGAATAGGTGAGTGAGTCACGCTCGAAAGACAAAAAAGAATTTCCCAAAGTCTGCTCGTCATAATCCCACCATAGTGTGACTATTTTTAATGACGGATGAGCGCGTTTAAACTCAAAAAAATAGTGGGCCGAGAGACTTTCTTCTGGATGGGATGATGAAAAAAACAGGATGTCAGGTGACAACTGATCTAAAGCTTCTGAAACAGAATCCGCAATATTTATCATCACAGAGTCTTTATCAATCAAATTATCGTAAAGAGTCAAAATATCAATATTTTGGGGAAGCAGTTTATGTAATTCAGAAAGTATGGCGGTTTCATAGGCTCGACTTGAAATCAAAACCACTTCGGCATACTCGGAAATTGAATTGGGTTGAATTACAGGGTAACCATATTGGTTCTTTCCCCATAAGCTCTTATCTCGATCAGATAAAGCAACAATATTGAGTTTATTTAATTTAGGAAGTAATGATTTAGTATGTAATCCAGCGCCGTAAATGACAGTGCTCTTTCCATGATATTGTTCGGCATAATGCTTTAATCGTAAATCAAGTTGTGAAGAAATGGATTGATGGTTTTGCTCAAAATATAAAATCTTATGTTGCTTTATTTTACCTGATGCCAGCATTGGCTTTACAATCTCACGATATCCGGCACAGTCACTAAAAGTTTTTATCTCAAAATTTTGAATTAAAAAAAGCACAGAAACGCCCATGATCAATTACCTCACACCCCGAGTTGTGTTTAAATAATAGTGGATTGATTTTTTTAATCCCTCTAAAAAACTCACTTGAGGTTTCCAGCCTAGCTGAGATAGCTTTGAACCATCTAATGATTTTTTCATCATTCCATCCGGTTTTGAAACATCGAATGAAAGCTTGCCCTCAAATTCAAATAATCTGCCTAATGTTTGGGCCAACTGTGCGATTGATACGATTTCTCCTCCTGCAATATTAATAGGCTCAATTTGGTGATAGTTTTTTAGAAGAAAAACCATTGCATCCACTGCGTCATCAATATATAAAAATTCTCTTTCTGGCCTTCCTGAGCCCCAAATTTCCACTTCGCTAGAATGATTTTGAGATGCCTGATGAAATTTTTTGATCAATGCGCTAATAACATGCGCCCGATCATCAAAATGATCTCCTTCGCCAAAGAGATTGGTTGGAACTACCGTGATAAAATCTTTGTTGAATTGTTTGAAGTAAGCCTGACACAATTTTGTTGTAGCGATTTTTGCAATGGCATAGGCTTCGTTAGTTGTTTCTAATGCTCCCGTGAGTAAATCTGTTTCTTTAATAGGTTGAGCCGCCTGCGTTGGATAAAAACAAGACGAACCAAGGTTCAGTAATTTTTGCACACCATAACGGGCAGAAGCCCTAATTACATTAGTGCCGATCATTAAATTATCGTATAAATAATTAACCGGTTTAGTGCGATTTTCTTGTATTCCACCTACCGTACCGGCTGCTAATATCACAACATCCGGTTTATTTGTTTTTACCCATTGATTTGTCTGGGCTTGATCCCGAAGATCAAGCTCTGTATGCGATATAGTAAGAATTGAGCAATTCTCTTGTTGCAATCGCTTAATTAACGCCATTCCTACTAAGCCAGTATTACCTGCAATCCAGAGACGTTTACCCGTTAATGAAAAAGGTTCTTTTTTAGCCAAAGATAAATTAGACATTGCTAAAACGGCTATTTGTGATCATACGGTAACCTTTTAATAATTCAGGTATTCCACGGTCAAGTGAGTATTCCGGCAAATAGCCGGTAGCTTCAATTTTTTTATTTGAAACGATATAGTCACGTTTATCGGGGTCTTCACCGATAGGTGCTTCTAAAAAAACAAATTCAGGGACATATTCTTTAATTTTTTCGCATAGCTCTCGCTTCGATAGATTAGCATCGGATAATCCAACGTTATAAGGTTCTCCTTTCATCTGATCAAAATGATTTATACCGTGAATAAAAGCACGAGCAACATCTTGAATATGTATGTAATTTCGCTTGAAATGTGACTCGAATAAAACCACTGCCCTATCTTTTACTGCTCTATAAACAAAATCATTCACTAATAAATCGAGTCTCATTCGCGGAGACATGCCAAATACAGTAGCTAATCGGAAACTTATGGCATTGCCTTTTGCCAGAATGGCTTGTTCGGCCTCGACTTTGCTTCGTCCATACAAACTGATTGGTCGCAGAGGTGTTTCTTCTGTGCAGAATTTTCCTGCCTCTCCAATTCCATAACCACTATTGGTAATAGGCATAAGTAGATATTGTTGAGGGCTAAGATTATTTGCCAGCATTATCACCGCATCACGATTTGTCGTAATCGTTCCAATTTGGTCACGAGAGCATAAAGGAGCACCAACGAGTGCTGCCAACGGAATCACAATATCTACTTTTTTAATTAATGAACGTATTAATTTTTCGTCTCGGGAATCACCGTGCTGAACATCGAAATTCGGATGCAGACAACTGGTATTCAGTGAAGCCTGACCAAACATAAAATTATCAAGAACAGTAACTTGATGTCCCTGTTTCAATAACTCAGGCACTAATACAGCCCCCAGATACCCAGCGCCACCGGTGACTAAAATTGAATATTTATTCAAGGCTCCCCCTTATAATCATGCAAACAAAATTCTACACTAAATCGTTTACGAATAAATCTAGATATAATCTTTTTGCTCATTAATTTGTGTGACTGTCTTTTGAAGTATTTATGGATATTTTTTACAAATGGCTGAGTGTCTTATGTAAACAATCAAGTTGCGGCCTTAAGTCATGAGGATGATTTCCAACAAAAAAACCCTGTTTATGAACTAAATCAGCATTTTCCATTAATCCAACCTGTTCAAAATGACAATACTTGACGACTTTGTGGCGAAGAAAATTTCCACCGGTAATCATTCGGCAATCTATACCGGCATTTTTTAGTTTCATCGCGATGGCTGATCTTTGCAATCCAGAACCTTCTACCGGAATTAGAGTAAAACTAAAAGCAGAACTTTTGCCATTTTCTTTTTGCAGTATAAATCGGTCATTGTCCAAAAACAGTTCTTTAAAATAAAGCCAATTTTCACGGCGTTGCTTCGTCAATTCGGGTAATTTTTGTATTTGTTCCAGACCCACCGCAGCATTTAATTCGGTTGGACGAACGTTGTACCCAGGTAAAATAAAGCGATAAGCCTCTTCAAAATCATTCAACCGATGATCGATTAACACAGAATCATCTGGTAACCCCTTTGTCTGTCCATGATTTCTTAAGCTAAATGCCAGTTCATAAAGCTCTCTATCATCAGTTAGAATCATTCCTCCTTCCATTGTGGAGATATGATGGGAGAAGAAAAAACTAAAGGTATTTAAACAACCAAAGGTGCCGGTTTTTTGTCCGTCTAATTCCGCATCCATAGATTCACAGTTATCTTCCATAAAATAGAGATCGTGTTCATCAGCAAATTTTTTTATGACATCGAGCTTTGCAGGGTTACCTAATACACTCACGCCTACTATCATTTTGGTTTTTTCAGTCAGTGCTTCTTCAAGACGAGAACAGTCCATATTCAAGGAGTCTAATTCAATATCAACAAATTTTAGCTTAAGGCCATATTGTTGAAGTGGGTAGTACGTTGTAGCCCAAGATATAGCAGGAACAATAACCTCATCCCCCGGTTTTAACGGATTTGCATGCTTAAAAAAAAGCGAGGCAACGGCAATCAGATTGGCGGAAGAGCCAGAATTGACCATAATGCCGTATTGTTTACCAAAATAAGCGGAAAATACTTTCTCAAACTCGGCAACTCGCTTTCCCATAGTGAAGAAACCATCTTCGATCACCTTATGAAGTGCTTGAATTTCTTCAGAGCCCCAGGAGGAGCTGGCCGTTTCATAGAACATTGTTTTCATATCCCTTACTACGCATATGCGTTATTAAAAATAATAAGTTACTGATAGAAACCATTATTTTCTCAATAACCAACAGAACTTATAAG
>CAYNIU010000180.1:0-4340 GCA_964397365.1 uncultured Methylomarinum sp.
CCTTTGGCCTTACTGGAAAAACGCACAGTCAAGGTTAAAGGCTACTCACAAGCTGATCTGGAAGAAATGTCCAGACAGGTAGAGGATGTTTTGCAGGACTATAACATTGTCGCTGAAGTGGTTGCTGTAAACCCGGGGCCGGTGATTACCCGCTTTGAATTGCAATTGGCGGCCGGTGTTAAAGTCAGTCGTATCAGTGGCTTGGCTAAAGATTTGGCGCGAGGTTTGTCGGTTACCAGTGTACGAATTGTGGAAGTCATTGAAGGAAAAACCGTGATTGGTCTGGAAATTCCAAATCAGGAACGTGAAATGGTGTCACTGAGAGATTTGCTGGCATCCTCCAGTTTTGAGAAATCCAAATCAAAGTTGACCTTTGCTATGGGAAAAGATATCTCCGGTACTCCGATAGTATCTGATTTAGGAAAAATGCCCCATGCCCTAGTTGCGGGAACGACCGGATCCGGTAAGTCGGTGGCCATTAATACTATGATCCTCAGTTTGCTCTACAAATCACGCCCTGAGGATGTCAGGTTGATTATGATTGATCCGAAAATGCTGGAGCTTTCAGTGTATGAAGGCATTCCGCATTTATTGACGCCGGTTGTTACCGATATGAAGGATGCACAGAACGCCTTGCGTTGGTCTGTTGCTGAAATGGAACGGCGTTACAAACTGATGTCCAAAGTCGGTGTACGTAATCTGGCGGGTTTTAATAAGCTGGTTAAAGAAGCAGAGAAAAAAGGCCAGCCTATTCGTGATCCACTTTTTCAACTGGACAGGCCATTGGAGGAAGATGAGGAATTTCCTGTGTTGACTACACTGCCGAGCATTGTCATTATCATTGATGAGTTGGCCGATATGATGATGATCGTTGGCAAGAAGGTGGAAGAACTGATTGCCCGACTGGCTCAGAAAGCCCGGGCTGCAGGTATTCATCTGGTGCTGGCGACCCAAAGACCCTCTGTCGATGTATTAACCGGTTTGATTAAAGCCAATATTCCCACCCGTATTTCCTTTCAGGTATCATCACGCATTGATTCCAGAACAGTATTGGATCAGGGAGGGGCAGAAGCGCTGTTAGGAAATGGTGATATGTTATTTCTACCTTCAGGTACCAGTATCCCTATTCGTGCGCACGGTGCTTTTGTTGATGATCATGAGGTTCATCAGGTGGTAGAGTTTTTAAAGAAAACCGGCCCTGTTAATTATCTGGAAGAAATTACTCAAGAGCGTAGCGATAGCGGAGAATTATCCACGGGTGAAAATGGCGATACAGAAATGGACAGTTTGTATGATGAAGCGGTGATGTTTGTGACCGAATCCCGTAAGGCATCCATTTCCAGTGTGCAAAGACGTTTTAAAGTGGGGTATAACCGTGCTGCCAGGATGATTGAAGACATGGAGGCAGCAGGTGTAGTCAGTGCGCCGGAAGGCAATGGCAGCCGGGAAGTCTTGGCGCCACCGCCACCAAAGGAGTAATGTCATGAATGAGTTTATTGCCGGTTTATTGATGATACTGTTGCTGTCTGCAGTAGTCAGCTGGTTTATCAGTAGTCGCAAACAGGTTGAGAAGCCAGTTAAAGTCATGTTGTTTGTTTTATATTTTTGGATACTGGCGTTTGCACAGATTGGCGTGGTGGCATTAGGGTATTTTTTACTGGATAAATTTAATTAAATGAAAATATGGGTGGATGCCGATGCGTGTCCTGTAGTGATCAAGGATATTTTGTTTAGAGCGGCTGAACGAACCGGAGTACAGCTAACACTTGTGGCAAATCATTGCCTGCGCATCCCCACATTGCACAATATTGACTTTCTTCAGGTAATGCCCGGTTTTGATGTGGCAGACAATGAGATCGTCAGAAGGCTTAATGCCGGTGACCTTGTGATCACCGGTGATATTCCTTTGGCGGACGAGGTGATTGAAAACGGCGGCTTAGCGCTTAATCCACGCGGTGAGCTGTATTCAGCTGACAATATTAAAGCCATTCTCAATATGAGAGATTTTATGGATACACTACGCAACAGCGGAATAGATACGGGCGGTCCGTCGGCGCTAAGCCAAAGTGAGCGACAATCTTTTGCCCATCACCTGGATAAATTATTAACCAGGTTCGAGAAGAAGCGTTGAGCGTAGCTGTAGGTTAAGTTACTTCGTGCTCAGATTAATCATAGCCCATTGCACATGCTCCCTGACTATCTCTGAAGAATGATTCTGGCGCTTTGTTAAAGCGTTGACGGCAGATTCAGTCGCTTTTCCGTTTCCCAAGGCCACGGCAATATTTCTTAGCCAGCGATCATGGCCGATACGCCTGATTGCCGAGCCTTCGGTTTTTTTCAAAAATTCGGCTTCATTCCAGTCAAATAACTCAATTAATTGTGTATGATTGAGATTGTGTCGAGGACGGAAATCTTTTTCTTGGCTCAAACTGGCAAAACGGTTCCATGGGCAGATCAGTTGGCAATCATCACAACCATAGATACGATTGCCAATGAGTGATCTTAGTTGTTCTGGAATAGAGGTTTGTAGTTCGATAGTCAAATAAGAAATACAACGTCTGGCATCGACCTGGTAGGGGGCAATGATGGCCCTCGTTGGGCATATTTCAATACAGGCATGGCAACTGCCGCAATGTGATGTTGTTTTTGTGTCAGCAGGCAAAGGCAGGTCAGTATATATTTCACCCAGAAAGAACCAGGATCCTGCTTTGCGATTGATTAGATTGGAATGTTTTCCAATCCAGCCTAGTCCGGCTTTTTCAGCAATAGCTTTTTCCAATACCGGGGCGCTGTCTGTAAAAACCCGGTAACCAAACGAACCAATGTGGTGTTCAATTTTTTTGGCCAGTTTTTGCAGGCGGTTGCGCATTAACTTGTGATAATCCCGGCCCAGAGCATAGCGGGATATGAAAGCGGCTGAAGGATTATTTAGAATATCGTCCGAAATTTTTTGCTGCTCAGGCATATAATCCAGCCGTGCTGAAATAATGCTAACTGTACCTCCTTGTAATAATGCTGGACGACTGCGTTTAAGGCCGTGTCTGGCCATGTAATCCATATCGCCGTGAAAGCCTTTTTTCAGCCAGTTGTGTAAATGCTGTTCGGCTTCGGATAACGCTGTGTCACTGATGCCTATCTGCTGAAAACCCAGTTCCAGACCCCATTTTTTGATTTTCCTGGACAGTAGAGGCAGGTCTGGCAAGGAAGCCGGTTTATCCATGATGAGGTCAAGACTGTTTAAAGCCAGATTTGCTGCTAAGATTTATAAAGGAACCAGTACTGTTTAATGATACAGCAAGGAAAGGGATAATATGATTATTTTCGCAAGACGGCGATAAAAAAGCCCCCTTAAGTTTTACTTTGCGAGGGCTTGGGTCGCATAAAAGCGGCGCCTACGAAATAACAATTTCATTGGTATGAAAAGCAAATCAATAGACCTTAGTCGGTTACACCAAGGTGTTTAATTATACATAAGGATTTTAAATGAGCAAGAAAGTTTTGGGGTTGGATTTGGGGAGTAACTCCCTGGGATGGGCATTACTGCAAGAGGTTAATGGGCAGGCAAACAGCATTGTGGCTATCGGTAGCCGTATTTTTATTAAAGCGGTAGAAGAAAAAGTACCTACGCCAAAAAATGTAAAACGTCGTAATATGAGGCTGGGACGACGTGTTTTACAACGACGTTCACGTCGCCGACAGCGTATGTTGAATTATTTGGTTTCGCTTGAGTTGCTGCCAAAAGAACTTCAAGGCCATACACAACCGGAAATCATTCTTAATGGCTTGGGTGACCCTTATGAATTAAGGGCAAAAGCGTTTGATAGCCGATTAATGCCATTTGAATTTGGGAGGGTATTGCTGCATTTTGTTGCAAGACGTGGTTTTTTAAGCGCTAAAAATAAGTGGCAGGTGATTTAGTGGATGATCCCGATACTTTGGCTTATCTCAATACTTTGGATGAGAAACCATCAAAAGATAAAGAAGAAACCGCATTTAAGTTCGATATTAACGAACTTAAAAAAGAGATTAAACAAGCAGTCGCCAGAACGTTAGGTGAATATTTATGTTATCTCAAATGTAAACGCAATCGTAAACATAATGGTGGACATCTGCGGACAGACAGACAAATGTATCAAGACGAATTAGATCTGATCTGGCAACAGCAAAAACAATATTTTCCCAATTTACCCGATGATTTTATGACTGATAATAAAGGCATAAAACAGATTGTTTTTTATCAACGTCCTCTTAAACTCAACCCGGACAGGGTGGGCAAATGTTCTCTGGAACCACGACATAATCGTGTAATGCTGGCGCGTCTGGAAGCGCAACGCTTTCGT
>CAYNIU010000181.1:0-4284 GCA_964397365.1 uncultured Methylomarinum sp.
TGTTCCGGCTTCCAGCATTGACAGAGTCAATTCATGCATCCGATTAAATGCGGTATCGTTTTCCCGGGCAATTTCGATCAAGGCGCCTAACTGGTTTTCCAGTTCCTGATGTTTGCTGCGAAAAATTTCCAGTTGTTTGGAGATTAAAGAGACAGCCTCTCCGCTAGGGTGAGGGATACTCAGTTTTTCCAGTAAATTAAGGTGATTGTGAAAAAAATCCGGATGATTATGCAGGTAGGATTCAACTTGCTCGTCGGTTATTGTGGCTTGACTGTTATTCATAATTGAATTTGTCCTTCGAATACAGAGATGGCCGGTCCAGTCATCAGTACGGGAGTTCCCCGGCCTGACCAGTGAATTTTTAATTCTCCACCCGGCAAATCGACAGTGACATCTTGATCTAGCCGGTTTTGGTCTATGCCGATCACGGCTGCAGCACAAGCGCCGCTACCACAGGCCAGTGTTTCAGCTGCGCCACGTTCATAAACACGAAGTTTGATATGATGCCGGTTGATGATTTGCATAAAACCAATATTAGCGCGTTCCGGAAAAAATGCATGATTTTCCAATGCGGCGCCCAGTTCAGCAACAGGCGTGGACTTGATGTCATTAACCTGCAGAACAGCATGAGGGTTGCCTATGGAAACAGCGCCAAATGCCTTTTCAGAGCCCTTGACCATAACGCTGTAAAAACGAGACTCTTCCTGAGTCAGTAGTGGAATATGGGTCGGATGATGACGAGGTATACCCATATTGACAGTAATTAGACCGTGTTCATCAAGACGCAGCAGCAACTGTCCGGCATCGGTATCAACGGTAATTTCGTTTTTATCGCTTAGTTTTTTGTCGCGTACAAAACGGGCAAAACAGCGGGCGCCATTACCACATTGGGAGACTTCGCCGCCATCAGCATTGAAAATACGGTATTTAAAATCAGCATTGGCGCTGACTGGCTTTTCCACGAGTAACAATTGATCACAGCCGACCCCGAAATTGCGGTTGGCAATAAAACGGATTTGCTCCGGGGTCAGGGAAATCTGTTGGTTTATGGCGTCAATGACAACAAAATCGTTACCCAGACCATGCATTTTGGTAAAGTGGATCATAACGGTTACATTTTCTCAGGGTAGTAGATGCTCGCCGGCCCACAGCTGATGAAGGGGTTCGCGTTCACGAATCAGATGGGTTTGTGAACCGTCAACCATGATTTCTGCAACTCGTGGGCGGGAGTTGTAATTAGAACTCATAGTGAAGCCATAGGCACCGGCGGAGCGGATGGCCAGCAGATCGCCCGGGTTAATTTTCAGACGACGGTTTTTTCCCAGAAAATCGCCAGTTTCACAAATCGGGCCGACAATATCCCAGTTGTTTCTGTCAGCGGAAGAATCTGTATTGACCGCAATAATTTTTTGCCAGGCATTGTAAAGGGAAGGTCTGATCAGGTCGTTCATAGCGGCATCGACAATGGCGAAATTTTTTTCGGGGGTGGTTTTCAAATATTCCACTCTGGTTATCAGAATACCGGCATTTCCGGCAATCGCACGACCCGGCTCCAACAAGATTTCAAAAGGATACTCACCCAGTCTTTCCAGAATGGCGGAAACATATTCAGCCGGCTGCGGTGGTTGTTCATTTTCATAACAAATACCCAGGCCGCCCCCTAAATCAAGGTGATGCAACGCTATGCCTTCCCTTTTTAAAGTGCCGACAAGTGTCAGAATGCGTTCTAAGGCATCCAGAAAAGGTCTGGTTTCAGTTAATTGTGAACCGATATGACAATCAATGCCGATAATTTTGATATGGGGCATTTCCGCTGCCCGGCGATACTCATTTAATGCCTGCTGAATTTCAATGCCGAATTTGTTTTCTTTTAAGCCGGTGGAAATATAAGGATGGGTGTTGGCATCAACATCGGGGTTGACACGGAAGGATACTGGCGCAACGACACCCAATTGTGCTGCCAGTCGATTGATTCTATCCAGTTCGCCGCTGACTTCTATATTAAAGCAACGGATACCGGTTTTTAGTGCCGCGGTAATTTCATCTTCGCGTTTTCCGACCCCGGAGAAAACGATTTTATCCGCACTGCCGCCAGCGGCCAGAACGCGTTCCATTTCTCCTTGAGAAACGATATCAAAACCGGACCCCAGTCTGGCCAGTACATTAAGCAGCGCTATATTGGAATTGGCTTTAACCGCATAACAAATCAGATGAGGGTGTTCAGCAAAAGCCTGATCGAAAGCCTGCCAGTGTCGTTCCAGCGTGGCGCGTGAATAGACGTAACAGGGTGTGCCGTATTGTGCTGCTATATCGGTCAGAGCAACATCTTCGGCAAATAGCTGGTTATCACGGTAATTAAAATAATCCATGGTTATTTTTCTTCTTTAGGGACATAGATGGGCGGCTCTTCATCAGGCAGATAAAGCGGACCGGTCTGACCGCAGGCCTGAGTGATCATGGTGATGATAAATGTTGTTAATAGTCGCTTTAATGTCATAGGCTTTCGCGGTAAATAATTGAGGGCAGCCAAGTGGCAATCTGTGGCCAGAAAGCCAGGATTGCCAGCATCAATAATTGGATGGCAATGAATGGCATAACACCTTTATAAATCTGGCCGCTGCTGATTTCTGCCGGGGCTACTCCACGCAGATAAAACAGGGCAAAGCCGAATGGTGGTGTTAAAAAGGATGTTTGCAGATTGATAGCGATCATAATCCCCAGCCATACCGGATCCAGGCCCATTGTTAACAATACAGGGCCAACGATAGGGACAATAACAAAGGTGATTTCGATAAAGTCCAGTACAAACCCCAGTAAAAACATAACCAACATGACACTGAACACCGCGCCAAATTTTCCGCCCGGTAAATCCGATAAAATATCCACGATCAGTTCATCACCCTCAAAACCGCGGAATACCAGAGAAAACAAGGCGGCACCGATTAAAATCATAAACACCATGCTGGTGACTTGAGTGGTGTTCTGAGTGATCTCTTGCAATGATTTCAATGACAGTTGTTTTTTAAGCAGCGCTAAAATCATTGCCCCCACGGCGCCTACCGAGGCAGCTTCTGTGGGTGTTGCCACGCCGCCCATTATGGAACCCAATACCGAAAAAATCAGAATTAATGGAGCGGCCAGGCTTGGCAATACACGACAATAGAAGCCTTTTTCTCTGGGCTCGTAAGCGGGCGCCGGCATGGTAGCGGGTGAAAGCCAGGCTGTCAGAAGAATATAAAGCAGATACAGAAACACCAAGCCCAGTCCCGGCAACAAGGCGCCGACGAATAAATCGCCAACTGACACTGTTTCCGGTGCAAAAATTCCCATATCCAGTTGTGCCTGCTGGTAAGCGCTGGAAATGACATCTCCTAGCAGTACCAGTACGATAGACGGCGGGATGATCTGTCCTAATGTGCCCGATGCGCAGATAGTGCCGCAAGCAATTGCTGGATCGTATTGATTGCGTAACATGGTGGGCAAAGAAAGTAAGCCCATAGTAACGACAGTCGCTCCGACAATACCGGTACTGGCGGCCATCAACATGCCGACAAGCATAACGGCGATACCCAGGCCGCCACGTAAGGAACCAAATAATTTTGCCATGGTTTCCAGTAAATCTTCGGCAATTTTGGCTTTTTCCAGGACTATTCCCATAAAAACAAATAACGGCACAGCAATCAGGATTTGATTATCCATAATGCCGAACAAACGGTTGGGCAGGGCGCTTAAAAAGGCCGAATCAAAGTTGTCAAACTGGATACCGACAGCGGCAAAAATCAGCGCTGTACCACTTAGAGCAAATGCAACCGGATAACCGGACAGCAAAACAATAAATACCGCGGCAAACATCCATAAGGCCATATAACTTTCCATTTATAGATCCTTCGATGGCGTTTTATCAAGTGCTGTGAGCAGGTTTTGCAGAAATAAGGCGATCCCCTGTAAAATCAATAGGATCGCCATAACCGGGATGCAGCTTTTTAGTAAAAACAAGCCGGGCAAACCGCCTGAATTACGTGAACCTTCGCCTACCGACCAAGAGTCGATAACATAACTCCAGCTGCTCCAGATAATAAATCCGCTAACGGGTAATAACAGGAATAAGGCTCCCAAACAGTCTATCCAGGCCTGTGTTTTAGGGTTGCAGCGTTGATAGATTATATCAACGCGGACGTGGCCATTGTGTTTTAAGGTGTAGGCCGCAGCCAGCATAAAAACCAGCGTATGCATGTAAGTAACGGATTCCTGCATGGCAACCCAGTCTATGTCAAAAGCATAACG
>CAYNIU010000182.1:0-4267 GCA_964397365.1 uncultured Methylomarinum sp.
TGGAAACACTTAATTAAAATTAATATGTCTATTCGTAAACGCTATACTGGATTAATAGAAACTTATAAAGACCGCTTGCCGGTCAATGAAAATACCCGTTATATTAGTCTGTGTGAAGGCAATACACCGTTGATTCAATTGCAAAATATTCCGCGCTTGATTGGCAAGGATATTGATATTTATGTTAAATATGAAGGCCTGAATCCAACCGGTTCCTTTAAAGACCGTGGCATGACCATGGCCGTGACTAAAGCGGTTGAAGAGGGCAGTCAGGCGATTATCTGCGCATCGACCGGCAATACTTCCGCTTCGGCGGCGGCGTATGCTGTTCGCGCCGGGATCAAGGCCTTTGTGTTAATTCCTGAAGGCAAAATCGCACTGGGTAAACTAGCGCAAACACTCATGTACGGGGCGGACATTATTCAAATTAACGGTAATTTTGATGCGGGTATGGCGCTGGTTAAAGAATTAGGTGATCAAGCGCCGGTCACTATTGTTAATTCAATTAACCCATTCAGGATTGAAGGCCAGAAAACCGCTGCATTCGAGATTGTCGATGAACTGGGTGAGGCACCGGATTTTCATTGTTTACCAGTGGGTAATGCAGGGAATATCACCGCCTACTGGAAAGGCTATACAGAATATTCAACGGACACCGGAACCAATAAAGCGGTTACTGATAAACGTCCTGTTATGTGCGGATATCAGGCTGCCGGTGCGGCGCCTTTTATTTCCGGTAACATGATAGATAACCCGGAAACCATAGCGACCGCTATTCGTATCGGTCATCCACAATCCTGGAATAAGGCTTGGGAAGCACAAAAACAATCAGGTGGCTGGTTTGACGCCATGACGGATGAACAAATTCTGGCGGCACATAAAATGTTGTCTCAATATGAAGGTATTTTTTGTGAACCGGCTTCAGCAACTTCTCTGGCTGGCGCGTTGCAGGATATTGGTTCCGGTAAAATTCCTGAAGGCAGTAAAATTGTCTGCACATTGACGGGGAATGGTCTGAAAGATCCTGATACCGCAATTACCCAGTGTAAAGATACCCATCCGGTTACGATTGATGCATCACTGGATGCCGTCAAGAAAGCTATTCTTGATCAGATGTAATGGCTCGTTGGTAGCGGGGCAAACTTGTGGCCTTATGCGTTTCCCTCATTCCAAACAGGATCACAATAATATAGAAAACCACAGGTTTAACTTGCCACCTGGCTCGTTAATAGCTTGATTTATAGCCGGTATCAGCCGGCTTTTTTATTGGACTTTATGTATTTTCAAGGTGTCAAAAAGAACATTGTCTTGCGTCCCGAAGGCAAAAAACGTTCCTATCTGCAGGGGGTTGATCCGGTTTTAAAACGTATTTTCAGTAGTCGGGGTGTTTATAAACCTGAGCAACTGGAACGTTCACTGACACTGTTGCCATCACCTTTATTATTGACGGGCATGGAAGCAATGACCCGACATTTGTACACAGCGATTAAAGAGCAGCAATGCATCACCATCGTTGCTGACTTTGATGCCGATGGTGCGACCAGTTGTGCTGTGGCGATGAAGGGCTTGTCTCTGTTAGGCGCTGAAAATGTGTCATTCGTCGTCCCCAACCGCTTTGAATACGGTTACGGATTGACACCGGAGATTGTCGAACTGGTTAAGCGGCAATCAGCCGATATTATTATCACTGTTGATAACGGTATTTCCAGTATCGAAGGCGTCAATACAGCCAGACAAGCAGGCATCAAAGTACTGGTGACCGATCATCATCTGGCCGGTGAACAGTTGCCGGAAGCTGAAGCTATTGTCAATCCTAATTTGCCGGAGGACACCTTCCCCAGTCGTCATATTGCCGGAGTGGGTGTCATCTTTTATGTGCTGATGGCTTTGCGCAGTCTGTTACGAGAGCAAAACTGGTTTGAACAACGGCAGATTAAGCCGCCGAATCTGGCACAATTACTGGATTATGTTGCTCTGGGGACGGTGGCAGATGTTGTCGCCCTGGATCAGGTCAATAGAATTCTGGTTCATCAGGGGTTACTGCGAATTCGCTCTGGACAATGTCACCCGGGAATTAAAGCTTTGATCGAAATATCAGGGCGACAAATAAATACACTCAGTCCTGCCGATTTGGGATTTGCTATCGGCCCCAGATTGAATGCAGCGGGACGAATGGACGATATGTCTTTAGGCATTCAGTGTTTGCTGACAGATGATTCGGATACTGCAAAAAATATTGCTCAACAATTAGATGAGTTGAATCAGGATCGTAAAGACATAGAAGGGCAGATGAAAAAGGAAGCCATGATGTTATTGTCTGAGATGAAAGCATTCGATGAAAAACATTTACCTGCCGGCGTTTGTCTGTTTAACAAAGAATGGCATCAGGGGGTTATTGGTATTCTGGCTTCACGCATTAAAGATCGTTTACACAGGCCTGTTATTGCTTTTGCACCGGCCGATAATAATGAAATTAAAGGTTCGGCACGTTCAATCAACGGGGTGCATATCAGGGATGTGTTAAGCGATGTGGCGGCAAAGCATCCACAAATATTGAGCAAATTCGGTGGTCATGCTATGGCGGCCGGTTTAAGTATCAAAATGCATGATTATCCGCCGTTTGCCCTGGCATTTGATGAAGCGGTTGAGAGAAAACTGCAACATATTGACCTTGAGCAAAAGATTTATTCCGATGGTGAATTGTCGGAGGAGTATTTTACACTGGCGTTTGCAGAATTATTGCAGCAGTCTGGAACCTGGGGGCAGGAATTTCCCGAACCGGTCTTCAACGGCATGTTTGATGTGATTCAGTGCCGGGTTGTCGGACAGCACCATTTAAAATTTGTTCTCAGGTTGCCTTTTAACGAATCATTGATTGATGCCATTGCTTTTTTTGCGGAACAGCCGGAGAACTGGTTAGGTTGCAGAAAAATCAATGCCGCTTATAAACTCGATATTAATGAATTTCGAGGAAACAAGAGTGTGCAGCTGGTTTTGCAGTATTTGGAAAAAATGGAATAAATCCTCGTTCCCACGCCCTTGCGTGTGAATGCAGACTGAGCCTGATAAAAGTGCCGTATGCATTTCCACGCGAGATCGGTGGGAGCGAGAAAAATATTTTAACGCATAAATTTATATTCATATTGTGGATTCTAATTAAACATATTTGAAAGGTAAACAATGAAAAATTATAAAATCGCTGTGTTGGCAGGGGATGGTATTGGTCCAGAAATTACTCGCGAAGCCATCAAAGTATTGAAACTGATTGAACAACGAAATGCTGTTTCTTTTGAATTAATGCCGGCGGCTTTCGGCGCTTGCGCCTATTTTGAAAGCGGCGATGCCTTTCCGCAGCAAACTATTGATATTTGTGACCAGGCCGACGCTATTCTCAAAGGAACTATTGGTCTGAGTCATGAAGAGTCAAAGAAAATTCCCGTTGATAAACAACCGGAAAGAGGTGCCTTGCTGCCTTTAAGGCGGCGTTACAACACTTATGCTAATTATCGCCCGGTTTCTCTGCCTAAAGAGATTGCGCATTTTTCGCCATTGAAGCCCGAAATTATCGGTGAGGGCATAGACATTATCATGGTTCGTGAATTAGTCGGAGGACTCTATTTTGGCAAAAAGGAATCCGGTATCAATGAACAAGGGCTACGTTATGTCAATGAGTCGCTGGAATATGATGAAGGGCAAATCAGACGCATCGCCCATCATGCATTCAAACTGGCTAACAAAAGAAAGAAAGTATTGCACAATATCCATAAAAGTAATGTCCTGAAATCGAGTGTACTCTGGAACGAGGTGATTGAAGAAGTGGCAACGGAATATCCGCAAGTCAAAGTCATCCATCTTCTGGTCGATGCAGCCGCGACTCTGCTTTGTCTTAAACCGACCCAGTTTGACGTGATGGTGATGGAAAATATGTTTGGAGATATTTTAAGTGACCAGGCTGGAGGCATTTTAGGTTCATTGGGATTAATGCCATCGGCCTGTCTGGGCGATGATAAAGCCTATTATGAACCTTCACACGGTTCAGCGCCGGATATTGCCGGAAAGAATATTGCCAACCCTTACTCCATGATTGGTTCAGTTGCCATGATGCTTGAAAACAGCTTTGGAATGGATAAAGAAGCTAAAAATGTCTGGAATGCCATGCAGGGCGTATTCAGCGATGGTTATTCAACAGCCGACCTATCCAAGCCGGGTAGTGATGTCAAGATAATCAACACCGATGAGTTTGGTGACAAAGTAGTTGAAAAATTAA
>CAYNIU010000183.1:0-3061 GCA_964397365.1 uncultured Methylomarinum sp.
CCACGAAAAAAGTCATTATTTCAACGGGTACTAAAAATCTACAGGATCAGTTATTTAACAAAGACATACCGGTTATCCGCAAAGCGCTGAAAAAGCCTTTTAAAGCAGCCTTATTGAAAGGCCGGGGCAACTATTTATGTATTTACCGTTTGGAAAATGCACTGAATACTTCATTTGGGCACAACAAAGAAGATGCGGCAGCGCTGTCACAGATTAAATCCTGGTCAAAACGTACCAAGGTCGGTGATATTTCTGAAATCAGCGATGTCAGGGAAGGTGATCCAGTCTGGTTTAATGCCACATCAACGGTCGATAATTGTTTGGGACAGGATTGCCCTGATTATAGTGATTGTTTTCTGGTTAAAGCGCGAAAGAAAGCCCAGGAATCTGATCTTATTGTCGTCAATCATCATTTGTTATGTGCCGATTGGTCAATCCGGGAAACCGGTTTTGGTGAGTTGTTACCGAATGTGGAAGTGGTCATCATCGACGAAGCGCATCAACTGGCAAGTACGGCGTCCAATTTTCTGGGGGTGACTTTAGGCGCCAAACAATTGAATGATTTGGCGACCGATACTCTGGCGGAATATTTTAATGATGCTAGGGATATGCCGGATTTACGGACTGCTTGCGAGGATTTGCAGTTTGAAGTGAAGGATTTGCGTTTGGCTTTCGGCCTGGAATTAAGGCGTGGCGAATGGAAAGACATCGAAGACAATCCAAAAATTTCCGCTGCACTAACAGCGGTTCATGAACAATTGCAACGTCTGACAGATCAACTGGAACAGGCTTCGGTACGCAGTAAAGGTCTGGAATCCTGTTTTGATCGCTCTGAAAATTACCAGGCACAGTTGGACAGTATTATTAATGACCAACATGGCGAGTGGATCAAATGGTATGAAATTCATAGTAAATCCTTTACGCTAAACAGGACGCCGCTGGATATAGCCAAAGAATTTAACTCCTTTATGTTGCAACATCACCAGGCCACCTGGATTTTTACGTCTGCCACTTTGAGCGTTGCCAATAGTTTTAAGCATTTTTCCAGTCAATTGGGATTGGCTGATGCTGAGTGCAAAAGCTGGGACAGCCCTTTCGATTATCCCAATCAGTCTTTGTTTTATCACCCTAAAGGTTTGCCTAAACCCGCTGAAGCAGATTTTACCGATAAAATTGTCGAATTTGTGGTGCCGGTTCTAGAAGCCAGTCAGGGGCGAGCTTTTTTTCTTTTTACCAGTCACAAGGCTTTGCAACGTGCGGCAGAAATTCTGGAAGACAGGGTGGATTATCCTTTGCTGGTACAGGGAAAACGTTCAAAATCAGTATTGCTGGAAGAATTTAAGCAACAGGGTAATGCAGTTTTGCTGGCAACATCCAGCTTTTGGGAGGGGGTCGATGTCAGGGGGGATGCCTTGTCCTGTGTGATTATTGATAAATTACCCTTTGCTTCACCCGGCGATCCGGTGTTAAAGGCGCGGTTAAATGCCATGGAGCAACAGGGGCGTAATCCTTTTTTTGAATATCAGTTGCCGGCTGCGGTGATTGCCTTGCGGCAAGGCGTCGGCCGACTCATTCGTGATGTCAATGATAAAGGGGTTTTGATGGTGTGTGATCCACGTTTGCTAAAACGTGCTTATGGGCAAATGTTTTTGGACAGTGTGCCGGCTATGAAGCGCACCCGTGATATTGCTGATGTCAATGAGTTTTTTCAAACCGAGGAGTGCGATTGAAATTATTAGCAGTAGAGACATCAACAGAAGCTTGTTCGGCAGCTTTGTACATGGATGGTGAAATTCGGGAAAAATTTGAGCTTGCACCCAGAGAGCACACCAAACTGATTCTACCGATGATAGATGAGTTGATGGCCGAAGCGCAGTTAAAACCGCAACAATTGGATGCTCTGGCATTCAGTCGGGGGCCGGGGTCATTTACCGGTGTCAGAATAGCCACCGGCGTGACTCAGGGCATTGCTTTGGGCGCTGATTTACCGGTGGTGCCGGTTTCAACATTGGCCGCTATTTCCCAGGATTATTTTAATCAGCAGTCCATCAATGTTGCATTTACGGCTATGGATGCGCGTATGGGAGAAATTTTCTGGGGTGTTTATCAAAAAGATCAGCAGGGATTTGCCCGGTTATTGGGTGATGAAGCAGTCACTCCGGCAACAGCAGTGGTTTATCCACAAATAGCCGGTGCGGGTATTGGTTCTGGATGGGCGGTATATCAACAGGAATTGTTGGGAAAATTAAAGTCTTTAATATTGGCTATCCAGGCAGAAATGTTACCTCGGGCAGCTGCAATTGCTCAGTTAGGGGCTGATGGTTTTGTAAATAATCTGGCTGTGCCGGTTGAACAGGCTATGCCTGTGTATTTGCGCGATAAAGTCGCAAAAAAAGAGTCGGAAAGATAAGGTACAATAGCGGTTTTGGATTGATTCTTCTAGGTTAAATAAAGCGATGGCGCAGTTTTTTGAAATACATCCCGAAAATCCTCAATTACGATTGATTCATCAGGCCGTTGAGATTATTCGCAAGGGCGGGGTGATTGTCTATCCGACGGATTCGTCATACGCCATTGCCTGCCATATTGAAGATAAGCGGGCATTAGACAAAATCAGGCGTATTCGACAACTGGATGATAAACATAATTTTACCCTGGTTTGTAAAGACCTTATTCAGGTTTCCAATTTTACCAAAATGGGTAATGACGCGTTTCGTTTGATTAAAGGTCTGACACCGGGTCCGTTTACTTTTATTCTGGATGCGACCAAAGAAGTACCGAGACGTCTGCAACACGGTAAAAAGAAAACCATCGGTATCAGAGTGTCTGATAACCGGATCGCTCAATTACTAGTTGAAGAACTGGGGGAGCCGTTGTTTACTGCAACACTGATTATGCCGGGTGAAGATGAAGCCATGACGGATCCTTATGAGATCAGGAACAGGCTGGAACATGAACTGGATCTGGTGATAGATGCAGGCATAATTGAATATCGCCCGACAACAATTATTGCTTGTGACAGCAATCACATCGAGATTGTCAGGCAGGGTGTCGGACAAGC
>CAYNIU010000183.1:3161-4261 GCA_964397365.1 uncultured Methylomarinum sp.
TTTATATTTGGTTGGGCAAAGCCTGTGCCGGTCGATGCTAGAAATTTTAAAAATCCCAGAAAAGATATGGCGATTGTGGCATTGGCAGGCCCTGTATCCAATTTATTGATGGCAATCGCCTGGGCATTGACAGCCAGAATAGGGGTGATGTTGCAAATAGAAGCTGTTTCTTTGCCTTTGATTTATACCGGTATTGCCGGAATTTCAATTAACCTGGTACTGGCATTGATTAATCTTTTACCGATACCGCCTTTGGATGGCAGTCGTATCGTGACGGGGTTGTTGCCCAGTCGTCTAGCCTGGCAATACAACCGCTTTGAACGCTATGGTTTTTTTATTCTGCTGGCTTTATTAATGACCGGCGGACTGGGTTATATTTTGGGTTATCCGATGTATTATGCCCAACAGATGTTTTTTTCCCTGGCAGGGCTCTGACGTTGGCAGAAAACAGTCTGGAAATACAGGAGAAAGTTCCGGCATTTGCTAAGGTTCTGGGGATGCCTTATCAGGACTTGCCTGAAGACTTGTACATTCCTCCTGATGCGCTGGAAGTGTTTCTGGAAGCATTTGAAGGGCCATTGGATTTGTTGATCTATTTGATTCGCAAACAAAATATGGATATTCTCAACATTCCGATTGCGCAAATCACCCAGCAATATATCCATTATATTGACATGATGGATACTTTGCGTCTGGAATTGGCGGCAGAATATCTGGTTATGGCGGCATTACTGGCGGAAATAAAATCGCGGATGTTGTTGCCCAGGCAGCCGGAAGTTGAGGATGAAGAAGATGATCCCCGGGCATTTTTGATTCGCAAGCTTCAAGAATATGAAGCAATTAAAAAGGTGGCTGAGGAAATAGATCAGCTACCCCGATATGAACGTGATATATTTGAGGTTGCTGTTGATGTATCAACCATTAGCGTACAGCAACCATTACCTGATGTTCAGTTAAAGGAAATGCTGTTGGCATTTCAGGATGTACTCAAACGTGTTGAGCAGCTAAGTCACCATCAAATTACAAAAGAACCCTTATCAGTCCGTGAACGAATGGCAGCCATTTTGGAAAAACTTAACCGGCCAGATAGCCTCCCTTTC
>CAYNIU010000184.1:0-4246 GCA_964397365.1 uncultured Methylomarinum sp.
ATCATGCGTAAGAACCTGAACAGCTTTTTTCCCGTTTTATTCATCTTTATTCATCTTTATTCATCTTTATTCATCTTTATTCATCATTTATACCTATCACACATGCACTATAACTTGTCAAATTAGGCCGTGTGGTTCCGGTAAAGGTGTTGGTGGTAAGGTTGCCGCCATCAGGTGTCCAGGGATGGATTCACAACGTCCTTTACCGGAACCACACGGCCTAATGTTGAACAGCTATGCGTATCATCCTAATTGTTATCCCAACTCATGTTGAGTCCCCTGAAATCCCATTTTCAGTGGACTGATGCCGTAACAAATTCTCTATATCCACTTTATCGAAACCATATTGTCTTCCACAGAACTGACAGCCCACTTCAATAGACTCTCTTTCCTGAAAAATTGTCTCTAACTCGTGACGCCCCAAAGCCAATAAGGTTCCACTGATTTTCTGCCTTGAACAACGACAAGCAAACGCAATCTGTTCCGGCTCATATAATCTGACTTTTTCTTCATTAAATAAACGATACAACAGTTCGTCGCTGTCAAAACGCATCATCTCTTCTTCCGTCACGGTGGCAGCCAACATTTCAATTCGCTCCCAATCTGCTTTGTAATGGCTCTGATCAGGAAGTTCCTGAATAAACAAACCAGCGGCATGAGTTTTATTGGCAAACAACCATAACTGGGTTTGCAGTTGCTCGGATTGCGTGAAATAAGTGCGTAAAACAGCAGCCAGATTATCCTCTTCCAACGGCACAATACCCTGGTATGGTTCTGAAGATTCAGGTTCCACAGTCAGAACCAATTGTCCTTCTCCCATCATCTCTTTTAAGCTGCCCACAGGTACATTGTTTGAACTGCGAATCAGTCCCCTTATTTTTCGCTCATGAGTCGCTTGGGCAACCAACGTTTTCAACTCCCCGCCGCCCTGAACCTGCAAAATCATTGAGCCTTTAAATTTAATGGTTGCCGATAGTAAAACCACAGCGGCCAAAGCCTGACCCAGCTGCGATTCAACGGCTTCATTCGCAGGTGTCTGAAATTGCCTGGCCTGTTGCCAGCTCTCCTGTAAACGTACCCATTCTCCACGCACACCCAGCTCTTCAAAAATAAAACGTCGCAAACAATCTTGTTCTTTCATCTTTTGTTTAAACTCATTAACCCAATCCAATCTAATAGCCAATATCACCGCAAGTTTAGTCGCCTGTTTCTATCAACCACTTTAATGATCGGTTTCCATTTCTAGCGACAACTTAAGCCGTTCTGAGGCTTTGATAGATAATTCTAGTATGACAGCGCCCCTTTCCTTCTCATCTCGTGGCAAACGCCATAAACCGACGACCACTGGAGAAAAGAATGGTGGTTGTCAAACCCCTTTTTCCAGTAATATTTTAAATTCGCTTGCCGGTAATGGCCTGGAAAAATAGAACCCCTGTATTTGCTCACAGCCTTTTGCTGTTAATATTTCAAGTTGTTCTTCCGTTTCGACGCCTTCGGCAATAGTTTTCAAATCCAGACTTTTTGCCAGGCTGATAATGGCGTCAACAATATTTTCAGTCCCCTGATTTTCAATTATTTTCGTGGTAAACGATTGATCAATTTTCAGCTTGTCCAGGGCAAAACGTTGCAAATAAGCTAATGAAGAGTAACCAGTGCCAAAATCATCGATCGACAACTGGATTCCGGTTTTACCCAGTTGCTGGGTAATGGCGATAGCCTCCTCAGCATTTTTCATAGCCATACTTTCAGTCAACTCAAGTTCCAGAAAACGGGGTTCTAATCGTTCCCGTTTTAATACCCCAAGAACTTTTTTTACCAAAGTCTGTTCACAAAATTGAGCCATTGACAGATTAACCGCCACGGTTAAATCATTATATCCGGCACAATGCCAGGTTTTTATTTGTCTGACCGCATGCTCTAGAACCCAGTCTCCCATAGGAATAATCAAACCAGTATCTTCTGCAACTGGAATAAATTCTGCCGGAGAGACCAGTCCCCATTGGGGATGTTGCCAGCGTATCAAAGCTTCAGCGCCTATAATTTTATGGCTGACAGCATCCACTTGTGGCTGATAATACAAAAGCAATTCATTATTGACCAAAGCATGTCGCAAATGAGTTTCTATTTTTAATCGCTGCAATGTTTTTTGCTGCATTTCCAAGGTAAAAAACTGATATTGATTCCGTCCCCTGGCTTTCGCCTGATACAATGCTGTGTCTGCATTTTTATGCAAAGCTTCATAATCCTTGCCGTTTTCAGGAAATAAACTAATTCCCACCGAAGTGGAAATGTGTAATTGATTATTATCTATAACAATGGGCCGACCGACTGCGGCAATAATTTTTTCCACCACCAGTCCTGCGCCCTTGAAATCAGTATCGGGCAACAGGATATTAAATTCATCTCCACCGAGACGGGAAACAGTGTCTTCTTCCCGAACAACCGCTTTTAAACGCCGGGCAATTTCAACAAGCAGCTTGTCACCGACAGGATGCCCCAATGAATCATTAATATTTTTAAAATGATCCAAATCCAAAAACAATAAGGCAAAATGTGATTTATTACGTTCCGCGGTAATCAATTCATGATCGACATGCGCTTTTAACAACACCCGATTGGGTAAATCCGTCAGTGGATCATAATGCGCCAGATGCTCTATGTGCGCTTCTGCTTCCTTATGTTGGGAAATATCTGAAAATATAACAACATAATGTTTGATTTTATGTTGCGTGTCTTTAACTGCGCTGATACTCATCCAGGCCGGAAATATTTCACCGTTTTGGCGTCGTTTCCAGATTTCCCCTTGCCAATAACTCAATGTATCAATCTCTTTCCACTTGGCGCGATAAAAATCAGCATCTTGTTGATCCGCTGAATACACATGAAGATTTTTACCTTTAGCTTCCTCATCCGTATAACCCGTAATCGTTGTAAAAGCCTGATTGGCTGAAATAATATGAAAATTTTCATCCGTAATTAAAATAGCCTCCTGGCTCTGGGCAAATACCTGCGCTGACAAATACAACTCATCTTCGGCTTTTTTACGTGCAACTTCCCGATCAAATGACGCCAATGCAAAATTCAAATCCTCTCCCAGTTCGGTCAACAACTGGACGATTTCCCCGGTAAAATAACCTTCTATTTGTGAGTAGACATTAAATACCGCATAAGACTCATTTCCACGAATAATCGGTATACAACAACTGGCCGCCCAATTAAAAGTCTTGGCTACACGTTGCCAGGGCTTGGTTCTGGCATCATCCCTAAACTCATTAATGACAACCACCTTCTGTTCCCGCCAAGCTGTTCCTGAAGGTCCCCGTCCCTCGGCAACCGCCGGATTTACAGAAATATTGATTTCATTAAGATATTCAATATGCTCACCGGCACGGGCAACTGGAATAATGCACTGATCGCGATCGCGTTTAACTCCCACCCAGGCCATACTCAAACTGTCCAGTTGAACAGCGATGCGACACAATTCATCAAATAATTCTGTTTCATCCGTTATTTGTATAATAGCCTGATTGATTTGACTGAGAGTGGCGTATAATTCACTCAGACGCTGGATTTTGTCACTGTCTATCTTACTTTGGGTGATGTCCATTAAAAAACCGATTAATTCCTTCACTTCCCCGTCTTCCATAATAAGGTTAACAATATCGCGAATCCATACCACCTCGCCTTTAGCTGAGATCATGCGGTATTCCATTTCGTGATTCTGTAATTGTTTGGTTTGGGCAAAGCAGAATTTGGGCGCCCACAGACGATCATCTTCGTGTAAATGATTTTCCCAGAAATGGGGTTCCGCCAGCCATTGTTCGGGCGAATATCCTAAAATTGTTTCGGCCTGTTCACTGACAAAAGTAAATTTTAAAAATTTCGGATCGACACGAAAAAAAATAGCCGGTTGCGCCTGTATTAATTGCCTGAATAATGTTTCACTGCGGACTAACTGCTGATAATTGCGTTTAATAGCATCGGTCTGTTTTCTAAGCTCCAGGGCGCTCTGCATAGCTCGCTGCTGTGCTTGTTTCCTGACGGCTATTTCGTTCGTAAGCTGAAGATTTTGTTCGTCAAGTTCTGTTTCCGCCAAATACCGACTTTCGTGAACCAATACAATCCACCAGGCCAAAATACTCAGAACTACGGCCAGCACCCAAAAAAGCTGATAAAATCCGACACGCAGAGAGGCGACCAAAGCAGCATCGCGCAACTCAGTCTGTTCGATAAAAACAACCCAGAG
>CAYNIU010000185.1:0-4236 GCA_964397365.1 uncultured Methylomarinum sp.
ACAATATCCGGCCATTTCTCAGCCGCCTTGCTCAAAAACTCCGCGCCGTCCATTTGCGGCATACGCATATCGGAAATGATTAAATCAATGGCTTCCTGTTCCAGGATCTCCAACGCTTGTTTACCGCTATCGGCTAGATGAATATTATATTCACACCCCCTGAACAAACGTCGTAATGACTTCAATACATTGGTTTCATCATCAACAAACAACAAGTTCATGGGCTTTTGTTCAAGTATAACTTCTGACATAGGCAAACTGCTTATCTGTTCAAAGGAAAATAAACTCTGAACCGGGTTCCCTTACCCACCGTAGAATCTATCTCTATTTCACCCTGATGATCCTGAATTATTTTATATGTAAGTGACAAGCCCAGACCGGTTCCTTCACCAACTGGCTTGGTTGTAAAAAAAGGATCGAAAATTTTGTTTTTAATTTCTTCAGGAATCCCTTTACCATTATCTTCCACTTCCACCCATAACCAATCATCACCCTTATAACCGGTACGAATAATGATTGTTCCAAACTCCTCAATCGCATGAGCCGCATTGACCATAAGATTCATAAATACCTGATTTAATTGTGAACCAATACACTCATAAGGTTTGAGACCAATATATTCTTTTTTAATGTCGGCCTTATATTTCAGTTCATTGTGAATGATATTCAGGGTCGCATCTATCCCCTTCTCAATATCAAATATCTCCTTTTCCTGGGCGTCAACACGGGAAAAATTACGTAAATCCTGAACGATATGTTTGGCCTGGGTAGCACCTTCAATCGACTCTTGAACCAGATCTCGCAAATCCTGTTGCATAAATTCCAGATCCAGTTCTTTTTTAAGTTTTTCAAAGACCAATACTTCCCGATTATCTGCCGGTAACTGAGCCGCAAGTCTGTTAGCCATATGGCTTACCTGTTCCAGTTCCTTCAGATATTTTTGTAACGTATTTAAATTGGAATTAATATACCCCAGCGGATTGTTAATTTCGTGTGCAACACCTGCGGCCAACTGACCAATGGAGGCCATTTTCTCCGATTGCACCAAAAACCCCTGAGTTTCTTTTAATTTCCGGTTTAACTCAAGCTGTTCCTGTTTATCACGAATCAGCTTTTCATTAGAAGTTTAACTCAAGCGTTCGTTTCTCAACGGCCCGTTCCAAACCCAGTTCAATTTCCTTTTGCTTACTGATGTCAATTGCACAGCCCATATGCCCGACTAACTTGCCATTTTTTCGTATGCGCGGAACGACAGTTTCAAGAATCCAATGTATAACACCTTTTTGCCCGACCACCCGGTATTCAATTTCCAGAGTTTGTCGTTGCCCATGATTTTCTGTATAAGCATTTTGCACGGTTAATCTGTCATCTTCATAAATAACAGCCGACCATTCATTATATAAACGCTCACAGGAAAAACCGGTTAATTCACTCCACTTCCTGTTACAATAAATTCTTTGGCCTTTTTCGTTACTCACCCAGATTAACGCTGGCAGAATATCGGTTAATTCTTTAAATCGATCTTCACTTTCACGTAAAGCCCCATACAGATTATTTTGTAAAATATCAATATTGGATAACTGATTATCCTGTTTGTCTCCAGCCTTTATAATATCCTGCACCATATTTTTATCTTCCAGCAAGATATGATCACTTAACCAGTTAACCAGATAATCCAACAACTTATCCTTGGCCTTTTCAGGGTTTTGTCGATTTTCCAACTGCACCTTTTTAATAGCCTTCAAAAAAGTCTGATGATTGAGTCGATGTTTTTTAAATTCGGCTCCATCATAATCATGCTGCTGCATAAACAGCTCTTCTTCTTCAAAATGATAATGCGTATAATCAATCAGCTCATCCAGTAAATCAGTCACTTTTCGAGTATTATTATCAATCATCAAACTATCATTTAAGGCATTAATGATTTCAACCAGCTTTAAATGTTGTTGATCAATTTCATCAATACCTGTTTTAAAGTCATCATTCCATAGAAAAATTGCCATTTATACCACCGTAAGAATCTATCTATTTCTGCATTAATTCTATACCAATCAGAAATTACTGTATTTTTTTCGATTTCAGGAATCTTCTTTCCTTACACTCCCTATAAAACAAAACTTACATTACAGGAAGACTTTAAAGTGACTCAGTCAAGGAACAATATGCAATCATTTGAAAAATTGTTAGAACAAAATAAAAAGTGGGCCTTACAAAAAAAATCTCTTGACCCGTTTTTTTTTGAACAACTCTCCCAAAAACAAACACCAGACTTTTTGTGGATCGGCTGCTCAGACAGTCGTGTACCCGCTGAAATTATCGTCAATGCTGAACCTGGTGATATGTTCATTCACCGTAATATTGCCAACCAGGTCATTCATACCGATTTTAATTGTCTCAGCGTATTACAATATGCCGTTAACGTGTTACAGGTTAAACACATTATTGTCTGCGGACATTATAATTGCGGTGGAGTCATGGCAACGTTACAAAAACAACGCTCGGATTTGGTGATTACCAACAAGTGGCTGATGCATATTAAAAACACTTATCGTCTGCATCAGCAAGAAATTGAATCACTAGACAATAAAAGTCAAAAAATCAACAAGCTAGTTGAATTAAATGTCCTTGAACAAACTAATGCTTTGTCACATACCTCCATTATTCAGGAAGCCTGGGGACATCATCAGCGACCCGCCATACATGGTTGGGTTTATGATGTTCATAACGGCCGGATTAAACCGTTAATCACTTTATCGCCGGGCGACGAAATCCATCCGATTTTTAAATATGAGGAACAAGACCACACATAATCTGCTCATCTATCCTGCCCGTCGTCGTGATTGAATCAACGAAACGCCCACTGTAAAAATCAGCAGCGCCAAAGAAAATTCCAGCATGAGAAAGGCTGTAATTTTAAAATAGGCAAACAACGGATGAACAAAACGCACCAGCCAACCGGCCAGTTCATCGGCGATAGCGGATAAATATACCAATCCACTGACCCAAATTTTTAACCGCGTCGGCAAATCAGTCATCAACATTAAATGGGTCAGTGTCAGAATCAACATTCCCATTGCAAATACATGGAAGTGGCTGACTTCCAATAAACTCTGATAACTTCTTGGCTGGGTAAACTCCTGCTCTGAACCTAAATAATAGGCTATTACCGAATCGGTCGTCAGAGCCATTTTATGGAAATACATCATTCCGTTACTTATCCACAGCAAAACGATATAGCCAAGAAACATCAAAATCAAGGCATTCAGCATCATCTGCCGATTCTGTTCGCCAGTCACAAAAAAACGCATCAGCTCTGTTTGTCCTTCACCAGTATTTGAAAAATTGCCATTACTTTACGGGTAATATCCAATGCCGAACGAGTGCTGAGCGTTGCCCCAGTAATGCCCTGAATATCTGCGTTAAAACTGAGCCGATCCAGTTCACTCAGATATAGCTGTTGATACCAGCGTTGTGGTGGCTGATATTCCGGCGGTTCATGAAAAGCCAGGGTATGAATAGCATTTATTTGTCCTTCAGGTGACAATACAACCAACAAAGTTTCCGGCTTGGTTCTTACCGTATGATGTTCGATCGCGGCATATCCCAGTATTTTACCGTTTTTTTTACCAACATAAAATGTAAACAAGGATGATTCCAGTTTGACTCTGGCTCGTTTTTCAATCTGCGATTTTTGTAAGGCATCAGGAAACAATGACAACATCTCAACAGTCGCTCCCTGACCAAACGCCAATTCCATAGCCTCATTCTTGCTGTAATAAATTTTCCCATAACTAGGAAAAATAATTGCAAACAGCAGCAATACCATAACTGACTGCTTTATATACCAATTAATAGACATATGTTTTAACCATAGATAGATTATGACAATAATAACATAACATTCTAAGGGTACGTTAAATGCCACGAAGCCCACTATACATTGTACGGACTTCATACATTATTCTGGAAAAACCAGGTGTTTTTAGAAAATAAAGCCTATACCCAGATTAAAATCATCGGGCATATCGCCACCTTTTGAAGTCCAGTTGCGATAATCCGCTTTGATAACCACATTAGGAATCGGTTTATAATTTAAACCGACCTGAAATATCTCCTTATCCTGACTCAGATCATCGGCAAAACCGGTGGGCGCTTTAGCAATGGTATCCAATCGTTCATAACGAAAAAACGGCGCCAGATATTGTGATGTTTCCGGAAAAATATGCGGCAATATAT
>CAYNIU010000186.1:0-4210 GCA_964397365.1 uncultured Methylomarinum sp.
CGGGATGACAAACAGGACTATCTTCCACCACATATCATTGCTCTTTTATGCTTGATGTAAGGCCGATTGGCAAAGGGTAATGAAGCGCTACCCGGAATTATTAACTCCAGAAACCATAACTTAATTTTATAATAAATTGGCTGTAATCATATTGCCATATGTTTTTTCTGATTTTTTTGATGTTATGGTTATAACCAATAAACAAATCACCTAACAGACTAAATTTCAATCTGATCCGAGTATTCGTTCCCAGAGATATGTGTTCTTTATTGTTTAGTACGAATAGGGATAATTTCTGTGCGTAGTACAAACCGAAATTCAATATTATGAAAAATACGAACATCTTTTTCATGTTTTAATTTAATAAATAATTTCACGAACTGGAATTCAATTAAAATATTTTTTATTGAATCAAAAAATTTCAACGCCACTACTGTGATTCTTACCAATCTAAAAATTATAGATAGGACTATTTTTAGCCACAAAACATTGCTAATTTTGTCTTCGGCATGGTTAATTTGCCTGGGATGATAGAATAATGAAACTTGCCCTTTGAGAAGACTTTTTATACAATATTCTATTAAGGAATGAATGTACGAAAAGCGGTACAACACTTGTAGTTATGGATGACTGTAATTTACCCATTAAGTAAATAAATCTTTTTAACAGTTAAATCGATTACAGGATGCATTATTATTGTGGATAACCATTCAGATTAACGCAAAATATTTATATCCGCTTGAATAAAAGTGGTAAGATTATTCTGAACCTTGTGCTTTATGTAGAGTAAGGGCTATCCTATCCAAAAACATTCCTACCTTTAATCAAAATTTATTGTACATTTCCGTACACCCACTGTACCTCATCGTACATTTACGAACCAGAATTGTCGAATGTTTTTCTACCAATTATTGTAATAACAATGGATTATAGAGAGATTTATATTTATGGCACAGCAATTGCTATTTATATTAATTAATTATGAGCTCTATAATGAATATTAAGATTATTTCTTTGTACAGTGAAAATAAGACGGGAAAACACGATTTTGAGGTGATTGTACTTTATTATCAAAAGAGAATTCATAATCTATCCTTTCGGTTGTTAGTGGATAAAAACGTAGCAAAAGAATTCACACCCACACAACTGATTATAGAAAGCAATCTCATTACCCATTTGCTCTATCTAAAAACAATTAATAACACCTGTGAAGTAAACACAGATGGTGAATATAATTTAGCGGTGGCTATAAATGAAGCACACTCTGAAAAAGTGAATTCGGTCAAGTAACCTTATATTTTGTTAAACACCACAGGGAATCTGTGTATCAAAAAAACAAAATAGGAAAATAAACATGATAAAATCGGTACTCAACCTACCTACATTCATTTTTATGTTCATTGGGAGAATGAATATTTATGTCTGGAATTTTTCAAGACCAAAGAGAATTTATGCATTCGGACCATTTACAATCCAATCAATTGAGAACATACTTGTTGGCATTCGATACTATCCATTTGTTTATGGTTATGACCTGTGTCGGAGCTGGCACGATTTGGAAATTGTGTCAGAAAAATACGACTTTACAGTGATATATTTGGCCATTATCCGGCTGGAGTAGATTGGACAAAATCTTATGTTTTTAATGTTCGACACAAAAAAGATAGAAGACATTCAAACTAATGTAGGCATTGAAACATACTTCGGTGATGGTATCCCCACCGGAGGCAGCCAAGATGAATTAAATCAGGTGTTCTGTGACTCGCTGGTGTTACAGAGTTTGGAGTTGTTCGCGCAATCTATGACAGAACATAAGGCAGTAAAATTAGAATCAGAATATCAGTATCAAAACGAAGAAGATCAATCCAGTTTTTTGATAAGAACTTTTGTTTACAATCGTGACCTTGGAGTCAGTAAGATGTTTTGGTCAGGGATAGTGGAACGTAGAGAATTCGTGGATGCCAAGTTTACTGCTATGTGGTTAGTCTATGATGGCCTAAATGGAGATCCTGCTCCTCAAAAATCAAGGAAGCTCTCTTTCAACTCTTACAAGATGCTGGCAGATAATACAGATACAGATGTTGCCGTTTATGCAGGCAAGATGGATATCCATAACGAAGAGAATGGCCTATATGGATACAAATATGAGGATAAAACCACCGGAGCCTATCTTTACATATTATGGAGCGAGTCAGGTGAACAAAGTGTGACCTTCCGTGTAGACACTCTCGGAGTTCATATTACAGATATGATTACTCAAAAGGAATACGATGAACTCACTTATAGTGGGGAGGTAACTATCACTCTAAACAAGAATCCTATCCTCGTGAAAGATCTTTCTTCGATAACTTCGATTGAAGAAGAAGCAGACTCGATCTTACAGATGAATTTCAAATTAGAGCAGAATTATCCCAATCCTTTTAACTCATCAACAACAATTACTTACCATTTGCCTATCCAAAGCAATGTAGTTCTTAGGATTTATAACACCAGAGGGCAAGCAGTGCGAACTATTTTTAATCGCACTAAAAAGGCCGGAGAGCATTCTGTAATCTGTAATGGTAAAGATGGTTTTGGACGATTTCTAACCGGCGGTATATATTTTGTTGAATTGATAACAAAACGATTTTCTATTTCAATGAAAATTCTTTTTATGAAATGACGAATGGAGGATATTAAAATGAAACTATTATCAAAAATGCTTGTATTATTTATTTTTTTAAATGCATCGGCGCTTCATACTCAGTCATTACAATATGTGAGAACAGTAGAAATAACTACAAATGCCACCGGCCGGGGCGCCCGACCGGAGATCCATTTTGCCAATAATCGATTCTTTATCATTTATCTTGACGTAGGCGGTGCGGCGAAAAGAGCGTTCAAGGTCAAGGTATATGATCGAAACCTGGAAAACGTGTTAACTGAGAAGAGAATTGTGGAATCCGATACAACTTATGGCGGTACCACTGACATCAGAAGTGTGGCCGATTCTGAGGGAGTGTATCTTTTTTTTGAAAAAAGCAACGAGGCAAAGAACGCAGCTTTTCTTTTTGGAGAAAAATATGCCTTTGACGAAGGATTTACAAAAGTCTACGCTTATAACGGGCCCATAGCTCAGGGCGCTTACTGGCACACCGCCGAAGCAGGAGACGAGCTACTGGATGATCCGGCATCCGTTATCGTGGGCGACCGGGTTTACGTGATGACCAAAATCAAAGGGGAAGGAGGAAAGCTGTTTACCTCCGTGCCAACCTATCGCGTCAGGGGACTGGATGCAAGCCTGTCGCAGGTGGATACGACATTTAACCTCACCATTCCAGAAATGCGGGGATGGGCATTCGTCAATAGTCTTCTTCATACGGATAACAGCATTTATCACCTCCAGCCGAGTTTGGCTTCTGCCAGCCCTCCAGTAAATCTGGACTTGCGATTGGTGCGATTTTCAGAGCAATGGCAATATGAAAGCAACGATGTTTTCACTATCAGTAATGAAAGCTGGTCTGAGAGCATGCCGACAGGGTTTGCCAGGGATAAAGACGGATTCTACTACATTACCTACATGCAGCCTTCCGGGACGCCGGACCCAAACCAAACCGGACCAATCGGTGGTTATCTCTGGCTCAAAATGTATAACAGCAATTTTGACGAAATACAAGCAATCAGCCTGCTTGACACAGCATACCTGGGAACACATCCCACTCTGGCAATCGTTGGTGACAGTGTGTATGTCGCTTATGGACGATCCGTTCCTGAGCCGTACAAAGAAAATGTGGTGGTGAAAGTGTACCGGAAAGACATCAGCGTGGGGGTCGAAACTCCTAGTGATGCAGTACCAGTGTATTTCAAACTGTTGCAAAACTATCCCAATCCCTTTAACTCGAGTACGACTATTCACTATCGGCTTGAAGGTGGAGGAAAAGTAAAGTTATTAATATACAATCTGCTGGGGCAGAAGTTGCGAACTCTGGTTAATCAAATTCAACCTGCAGGTGAATATTCTGTTGTTTGGAATGGAAAGGATGAAATTGGAAAACAATTAAATTCCGGTTTTTATTTTTATCAATTACAATTCGATAATGTTTTTGTTCAAACTAAAAAAATGCTTCTGATAAAATAACAAACAATCCTTTTTATAGGATACTATTTAAATAACCCGTCGTATTATTTAGTACAACCCTTATGAATCAAAAACCGTTGAAACGGTTTATTA
>CAYNIU010000187.1:0-4210 GCA_964397365.1 uncultured Methylomarinum sp.
TTGATTCTTCAACCACTTCAGTAGCCCTTTTTTGAGCAAGACTGACAATTTCCGCCGCCTGATCTTTAGCTTCCCTAAGAACTTTTTTAGCTTTCTTCTCGGCCAGTTTAATTTCTTCCTGACCTTTTTCCGCAGCAGCCAGACCTTCAGCAATTTTACTTTTACGCTCTTCCAGGGCCTGCATGATAGGCGGCCAAATATACTTCATGGTAAACCACACCAGAAGCGTAAAGGTTATCATCTGCCCGATCAGAGTAGCATTGATACTCATGATGCTTTCCTCATAATGCTGTTGTTAATGGGTTTGGACTCAGCCTGCAGCAGACTGCACAGCAGCAAGGAACGGATTTGCGAAAGTGAAGAATAAAGCCATACCCACACCGATCATGGTTACCGCATCAAGCAAGCCCGCCACGATGAACATCTTAACCTGCAGCATAGGCACCAATTCCGGCTGACGAGCGGCGCCTTCCAGAAATTTCCCACCCAGCAGACCAAAACCGATTGCAGTACCAACAGCACCCAGACCTAAAATAATACCCACAGAAACAGCTGTTAAGCCTTGAACTTGAGCGATTAATGATGCGATTTCCATAAAATCTCCTAGTTGTATAATTTAAAGATTAAAAAATGTTAGTGATCTTCATGCGCCATGCTCATATAGACAATGGTCAAAACCATAAATATAAAAGCTTGTAATGTAATGATCAGAATATGAAAAATTGCCCACGGAAAGCTGAGCACTGGTTGTAATAAGGGTGGCAGCAATGCAATAAGAATAAAAATCAATTCACCCGCATACAGATTACCGAACAGCCGAAGCCCAAGAGAGATAGGCTTGGCTATTTCTTCAACTACTTTTAACAGCAGATTAAAAGGCATCAACCACGGCCCAAATGGGGTACAGGTTAATTCTTTGGCAAAACCAAAAATCCCTTTTACTTTGATACTGTAAAAAATAATCAGGAAAAACACGCTGAGAGACAAAGCAAACGTTGCATTAAGGTCGGTACTGGGCACCACACGCATATATTCCATACCCATCAAACCGGCAATCAGCGGCAACAAATCCACCGGAATCAAATCCATGAAATTCCACAGAAAAACCCAGCAAAATATCGTCAGACCCAGCGGTGCAATCAATTCACTACGACCATGGAAAGTATCTTTCACCTGCCCATCAACAAATTCCACCAGCATTTCCGCTATGTTTTGCGTCAGATTTGGAATGCCGGCTGTTGCCTTTTCCGCCTGCGATTTAAAAAACCAAACAAACAATCCCCCTAAAACTGCAGAAAAAAACAGGGTATCAAGATGAAAAGTCCAGAAACCTTCCCCCACAGTCAAAGGGGTCAAGTGATGAACAATATAACCTGTCGCTCCACCTTCGCTAGCCATTTTTCCTCACAATACAATTAATTACGCCATAACACCAGGGCAAACCAAAAAACAGACAACACCGCCAGATAACCGACCAGCAATGTTAATAAATTCAGATCGGGGACTTGAAAAACCATCGTAAATAATACTGCTGTTAAAATAATTTTTGTCGACTCCCCGGCATAGAAGGATCGAACTATTCTTTTTGCGTCCATATTTCTGCTTAAAAAAACCTTATACGCAAAAAAATAATTTGGCAGCAATGCGACAATACTTCCCAGAACAGGCGACAGGGCATTTTTCCAGCCACCCAGCACAAAAAAACCTGATGCTACCAGTACAGCAATCAGAGCTTGCAGCGATAATATCTTTTTGACAGTAGAAAATTCATTTCTAACTGCCATATCCTTCCCCATAATCATTTAGCAGAGGGATTATATCCAGCCAACTAACTGAACGCAAGAAAAGCGCAATCATATCCGTTGCAATTACAATTCAAACTGTCAATTTTGCCATATCTCAGCACTCAAAATGTCGAATTAAACGTTGAGTAATTCTGTAATTCGACTGCGCTTTCCAGGTTCATGTACAATTATGATTTGTTATATCACCTGGTTTATACAGAGTAGAGCAACGCTCATTTCTTAATGCGAAAAATACAGCTTAAAGAAAACGAACTTATAATCGGCAAACCACTTCCCTGGCCTGTTTATGGTCATGATGGTGAATTATTGCTTGATAAAGGGCAATCTTTAAAGAGTAAACAGCAAAAATATATTCTGCTGACCCGCGGCATCTTCAGAGAACCTACTTCCGAAGAATCCCAGCGCTTGGAAACCCAGGAAAAGTTTTCTTTATCCTCTCCTTTTAACGTACTCGATGCCATCCGCCTTAATGTGACTCGTATTCTGGATGACATGAGCAAATCTGTAAGCTGTGATTATAACCAGCGCGTTATCCGCGTCGCTACCGTTATTCAAAAACTATGTTACGAAAATGCTGATGCCGCATTAGGCGCTATTATGTTAGATCAACAAGCGCTTTATACACACATCCACCCCATAATGTGTGCCGTGTTGACCGAATTGTTGTTACGCAGAAATAAAATTCCCGAACAAGACAGGTTAATTTATATCTCTGCCGCTCTGACTCAAAATATCGGCATGCTGGAATTACAGGAAAGCTTAAGCAATCAGTCAACGCCATTGACGGAACAGCAGCAGATTGCCATAAAAAAACACCCCGAAGTTAGCAGGGAAATACTTCAGTCTCTGGGAATAGATAACAAGGAATGGCTGGAAACCGTACAAAATCATCATGAGCGTCCGGATGGTTCAGGTTATCCCCGGGGATTGCAAAGTGATGAAATCAACTTTTATGCCCGCCTGTTATCATTAACAGACATTTACAGCGCAATGGTATTACCGCGACAATACCGAGATGGTTATTTTATTAAAAAAGCCTTGCGCGATATTTTTATTCAAAGAGGCGAATCCGTTGATAAAAATCTGGCTCAATTACTCATCAAAGAACTCGGTATCTATCCACCTGGAACTTTCGTAAAACTGGCTAACGGAGATACCGCTATCGTTATTCGCCGCGGCATCAAACACGCTAATTTACCTTTGGTTCTAAGCATTCTCTCCCCGCGTGGCGCGCCGTATAAAAATCCACAACGCAAAGACACTAAATTCCAGGATTTATATGGCATTATTGAGGTTATCCCAAAAATTGATGATTTGACACTGGATAGAAACCAAATATGGGGCCTGGGTAAAAATTAACACCTGAAATTTTGAATAGCCGGGACTGACGCTTTTTTGTATTTGCAACCATTACTGACTGTTGTTGATCTGCATATGAATTGACAATTGCTTATTTCAGCGCACGAATAAGCTTAATCACATCGCCGCCGGCAGGATCCAGTAAAACCTTGTGAAAAGCGCAAGCCTGTACATTTTTTACCGTCTGCCGGTTAATATTAGCGCCAAACAAAGCACTGACTAACGGGTTCAGCAAATTCATCATCCCCGCCATTGCTCTATTAGAACTGAGAACATGCTCCAGCAACAATACTTGCCCACCCGGCTTGCATACTCTGAACAACTCCTGTAAACCCTTTTTCGGCTGCGCTACCGAACAAAATACAAATGTGCCGATAACAGTATCAAAACTGTTGTCTGCATACTCTAAAGCTTGTACATCCATTAATTGCAAATCCACTTTGATTCCCTTGCGATAGCGCTTTCTTTCCGCCTGCTGCAACATTTTCTCACTAAAATCAATCGCGGTAATTCGAGCATTTCCTGGATACATGGAAAAGTTCTTACCTGTGCCGACCCCCACTTCCAGAATATCCGGCCCTGTGGCTTTATCCCACAGGATTTTACGCCACTGATGAAAAAACAGCCCTTCCAGAATCCCTTCCATGCCATCGAAATAAGGAGCGATGCGGTCATAGCGTTGTCTGGTTTTTTCGTTGTCTGTTGACATAATGGAAGATTATTGCAAAGTATAAAAACTTTAGTTATCAAGCCATCCATTCCCACGCGAAAGCGCCACTGCCATTAAGCTAAAAAAGTCAGCCGACTGTAGGCGCAAATTTATCCACACAGTGCGGATGAATTCGCACCTACACCATAGTACTCTTAATGCCTGTATCGCGAAAACATGGGAATAAAGCCCCGAACTTTAATTTAAATGGAATGAACAGATCTTTAATCCTCAAGCTGTTGAATACCATCCAGATACCATTTTGGCTGGATGCTACTTTTGGGTTTTATGAAATGCCAGACCTCTATAACCTGTTCAGTCTGTTTATCGGTATTTT
>CAYNIU010000188.1:0-4196 GCA_964397365.1 uncultured Methylomarinum sp.
AATAAAATATTTGTTCAAAATTCGCCCAATGATAATTCTGGAGAGAGGATACTGGTCAGATAATATTTTATTATCAGAGATCTTAATTCTGTCACGGAAATCTCTTTGTTTTTTAAACATAATTGGTAACATTTTAAAAGCTTGATATTTACCACAAACATACGCAAGTATTTTTCTGTTAAAAATTGCGTAATATATAAATGCTACCAATTCATAAACAACCCTCTGTGGTAATCTACGCAGGATTAGTCGCAACGGAATGTTTTTCACTAAAACCAACAAACTGTTTCTTGAAAAGTAATAAACAGAAAGATGGCTCAATTCACCAATCGTTGAATTGACATTGTGATATGCAATCGCATCTGGTACATAGCGGCACTTCCATCCATTTAGCCATGCACGAAAATTAAGATCCGTATCTTCGTAGTTCAAAAAAAGATCATCATCAAAAAATCCAATTTCATCAATCATAGACTTCCTGTAAAGCGCCGCAGCAGCACAAACCCCATGAACAGGCAAAGGTTCGTTAAAAGACCATCCAGAGAGCCCTTCTGCTAATTTCATTCCAGTAAAAGCCGTAGAAACTCTATCGCCAATACTGTCGATACGATCAGTTCCTTTTACAAAAATTCTCGAGCTGACTAACCCTACTGAAGAATCGGATTCAACTGGAATCAATACATTCTCAAGCCATTCTTTTTCAAGAACAACATCGTTATTAACTAAAGCAATATAATCTCCTGAGCAAAATGGTAATCCACGATTGTTTCCTCCAGCAAAACCGTGATTAGCATTCAATTGTACAATTTCGACATCAGGATAATGCTCGCAAATCCAGGAAACTGATCCGTCATCAGAAGCATTATCAACAACTATCACTTCATAATTATCATATGTCTGACAATAAATAGATTTAAGGCATTCTTTGATCAGTGATATTCCATTCAAGTTCACAATAATAAAACTGACTTTAGCTGCATTAGACATAATGGCATTTCCCCATCACCCCATTGAAATAGTCTAAAATACCCCTAAAAATCATAATTATTTTATCCATCTTCTGTTTTTCAAAAAAAAGAACGGTAATTAGCTCAGAAACAAAATAAACCTTATCCATCCAGTAGAAACCTGTAAATTCTTTTCGAAACTTTTTTGTCACATACAACCGATTTCTCGTAATATAATATCTTCTCAATGGAGAATGATTTGAAACGATCAATGGCAATCCAAAAACTTTAACCCTCTTTGCCTCATCACCGATCGCATGGTACAACTCAGCAGCATTTACCTTGACCACCCTAAATCCATGGACCCTTGATCTCAAACAATATTCGTGGTCAACAAAATCTATAAAAAGTTCTTCTTCAAAACACCCTATTTTCTGATAAACATGCAGGTTCAAAAGACATCCAGAGGTCCATGCACTCTCAACATCATAGACATCCCCCATAGATTTTTCATGATCAAATCCGATTCGATGCATCGGCGATATGATAGAGATCTTCTCCCATCCTAAAGAATCACCAGCCCGCAATTGATACTTCACCATGTTCGGAGCGGCCATACTGTCCTGATCCATCGTCAAAAGCAAATCATATCCCGCCGCAATGGCTTTTTCTGCACCGACATTCAGCGCCCTGGCTATACCGTAATTATCGCCAAGGGCACAATATTCGATATTCTTCTCATCATTGCAAAAATCATAAAACTTATCAGTTTCAGGATTTTCTGAATTATCAACAAGAAAAACTCGGCCAACCTGATTTGCATACGACAGGATACACCTTAAAACATCACCATCTGGACGATACAATACAACAACCGCAGCGACCGTCACCCTCTTATTGCAAAAGCTATTCATTCGTCAATACTCTTGGCAAATCCACAATTGCTAAAATCAATCAACCAAGGATCAAAGGCACAATAATCAATCACAACAATCTATCGATTTTTACAATATTGTCACATTCTGCAATAGTTGAAGGACGGTGTGACACAATAACAAGTGTTTGCTTCCCCTTTAGTTGTAAAATCAGCTGACGGATTTCAAAATCCTTATCTTCATCAAGGGCACTGGTTGCTTCATCAAATATGATGAGTTTTGGACACCGATACAAGGCACGTGCGATAGCCACGCGCTGTCGTTGCCCTCCAGAAAGTTTAATTCCACGCTCACCAATGATGCTGTCAATACCATCAGACAGCTGGTCCAAAAAATCGATCGCCGCCATTCGACATACTTCGACAACTCTTTCTCGATCAATATCTTGGGCGGCCTGGCCAAAAGCAATATTTTCGGCAAGTGTTCCATCGAGGATATAAGGAAATTGAGGCACATAGCCTATGCTTTTCCGCCAGGAATAAACATTCTCCTCGCTCAACAATTTATCGTCGATTCTAATTTCCCCGCCTTGAGGCCTCAGAAGGCCCGTTAAAAGGTCAATCAAAGTGCTTTTCCCACTTCCGGACGGTCCCACAATCCCCAAGGACTTTCCGCAAGGAATTTCAAAATTCAACGCCTGCAAAACTGGCCGGTGTCCATCATAGGAAAAAGACACATTTACAAACTTAATCGCACTTACGAAAGAGATCGTATTTTTCCCCACAGTCCCCTCCCCGGAACTGTGCAAGTCAGACATCTCCGACATCTCCTCCAGTAACGAGCTCACATAAGGCATAGCCGTCCGCATGCCGGCCATTGAGGACACTACACGATTGAATGCCGGCAAGGTTCGCCACGCGGTAACAGCCAGAAGAGCGGTTGTTCCAGTGGTTTCAAGCGGAGAATATTCCAATCCAAACAGCATAAACAAAATTGCCCCGGCGATCATGACGAAACCGAGAGACTCCAAAGCCAGCAGTGGAGACTCCTGCCAGAATTGCTGTTTGCCAAACAAATTGGAAAAACGCGTTCCCCATTCCTGAAAACCGTCGACAAAATATTTCCGCGCCCCACTTATCTGCACATCTTTGATTGCATGTAAAGCGCAGGTGGCCGTCCGATTGAGAATGGTTTCTGCTTCCTGGCAACCACGAGCGCTATGATCCAGACCTTTACGTAAAAACCGATAGACAACAATACCAGCAACCCCCTGCGTTGCTATAAACAGGAGGGAGACTAGGGGCTGGACAAGCAGCAACCCAGCAAGCAGTACCATCAACATGGCAATCTCAGCCGTCATTTTCAAACAGGAGGTAATAAAGTATCGACCCAGGAAATGACGCCAATTCACCTTCTGGACAAGATCGGCACTGTTTTTATTCAAATGCCATTGATAATCTCGATTCAAAAATGAATCCAACAGCCGACTGCCAAAATGACTCTCTGTCGCAGCACTGAATTTCGCGATATGGAAGGTGACTACACCACTTAGAATGTTTTTTATGACAACGGCAATTATTAACAATAAGCTGAACAGAGCTATCATCAGCTTTATGGAAAAACCCGGAAACAACTGGGAGGGATCAAGCAAAATAAAATGATACCCCATGAAAGCGTCATAAGTCGCCTGGGGGTCAGAGATTGCCGCCGCGTAGAAAGCAATAATGCCAACCGTAACCGTCTCCACAACGGCCAAAAACACCATGCCGAAGAAAAGCAACCAAAAGCGGTGCTTTAACCCTGGTGAAAAGTGCTGATAAATCTGAAAAAAAGTTTTCATTTCTCCAAGTACCCGGTGGAGCCCATTGTCAAAACTCTTTTCAAGACCCTACATAAATACCCCACCCCACCAGCAGTACCCACAAGAACCCGACAATGAACAAAATAGGGTCTCTTAACAGTGCCCTGGTCGGATCCCCCCCCCTGCCTGAAAGTACTCGCATCCAGAACGCCAACAAGCCGAAACAACTCAGCGGAACAACCCAGATCGTGCTCTGGTGACTGATGACATACATCGTGTAGGTAACAAGAACCGCGGATCCGGACAACAACATGCATCCTTCCAAGAATCCTTTCGGATAACAGGTCAGTACGGGGCGAATATGACCCGGCGTCTCTCCCCCCTCATAACGCAATTCACTGAGCCTTTTCCCACTAACCAGAAAAAGCGCCAACAGAAAAACGCTGAGGAACAGCCAATCGGAAATCACCACCCCAAAAGCTTCACCACCTGCCAGAAGCCGCAGAATAAAACCGCTGACCACGCAAAAAAGCTCGATCAGCGGCATGTCCTTGAGCCACAGCGAGTAAGAGA
>CAYNIU010000189.1:0-4143 GCA_964397365.1 uncultured Methylomarinum sp.
CGGGCAGTGACAAATAATTAAGATTAAGTGCGAATGAATTCGCTCCTACAGTTGTTCAATTTGGCTCATTTGCTTGAGGTTTCAGGATGCTAAAAATTCTCCAACTTCCGGTTCTCGATGATAATTATATTTATTTACTGCATGACCCTGTTTCTTTGGAAACCGCTGTTGTCGATCCGGCATTACCCCAACCAGTTCTGGATACATTGGCCGAAAACAGCTGGCAACTGAATTATGTATTCAATACCCATCATCATTGGGATCATGTTGACGGTAACCTGGCACTGAAAAAACAGACCGGTTGTAAAATTATCGCATCTGAATATGATCAGAACCGTATTCCCGGTATCGACATCAGCGTCAATCACGGCGATAAAATAAAACTGGGGACAACAACAATGGAAATCATTGCTACTCCGGGACATACCAGCGGACATATCAGCTATTATTGCGCAGCCAGTCATGCCTTGTTTTGTGGCGATACCCTTTTTTCGATGGGTTGCGGTCGTTTATTTGAAGGAACGGCAGAACAGATGTGGCGGTCATTGCAACTTTTACAGGCACTGCCGGACTGTACTCGTATTTATTGTGCGCATGAATACACGCAAACCAATGGCAGTTTTGCCATGACTCTGGAAGCGGATAACCCGGCACTACAACAACGACTGGCCGAAGTGACTCAGTTACGAAAAAAGAAACAATCCACGATTCCCTCCACTCTGTTTCAAGAATTGGCAACCAATCCTTTTTTAAGGACACAAAGCCCATCCATTCAAAAAAAAATCGGCATGGTTGGTCAGCCAGCAGTGAAAGTTTTTGCCAAAATAAGACAACTAAAAGATAATTTTTAACATGGCAATAAAACAGCAACCATTTCCCAAACAGGAAACGGCTGCCTGGTTATTACCGACCTAATACGTCTGCCCGGGTGCTTTCAGCAATGGCTGCCGCTTCGGCAATCAAATCTTCAGGTACATTTAATTCTTTCAATGTAGTTCCTAAATGTTCCATAACGGCATCAAAATGTGAATCATCCAGCCCCATTTTCACCAGCCTGGCATGAGCGGCTCGCATATCCTTTCCGGTATAATTATTTGGCCCACCAAAAGCCATGGTAAAAAACGCTTCTTGTTTAGCAATCTGCTTGCTTAAGTCGGTATTATCAAAAAAGCGATTTATCCGGTAATCATCCTGTACTTTTTTGTAAAATAACTCAACAGCTGCATGTACTGCCGCCTCACCGCCAATTCTTTCATACAAAGTTTCACTAACTTCTTGTTCACTCATCTTTTTTCTCGTTCTCATTATAGTTATAAAAATCTGAATAGAGTGTGCCTGAAAACAAATTTCATAAATAACATACCGACCATTTGCATCAATGACTCTTTCAGACTATAGCGTCAGTTAACATTAAAATGCTAACTCATACAAGAGATTAACAAATACAAAAGACTTATACAATCAAAACATGTTATAAGTATTAAAAAATTATGGAACATGAATAATGATTAGTACAGTCACTTCAAGACAAAATCAGATACTGCAACTCCTGCTCAATAACAGGGAAGGACAGACAATAGATGAAATCAGCCAGGCTTTAGAAATTTCTCGTTCGGCCGTCCAGCAACATTTTACCACATTGGAAAAGAATGATTTTATAACTACCGCAACATTAAACAAAACCGCCGGTCGCCCGGTCAGATCCTATGTTATTACCAAAAACGGAATAAATCAGTTTCCCAAACAATATGACTGGTTTTCTGAAATTATTATCAGTGACCTTAAACAGGAAATGGGGGAAAACGCTTTTAAACGTTATTTGAGAAAGCTTGGCGTCAATTTAGCACACAGTCTGCTACATGATTTTAATGGCAAAACTGTAGATGAAAGACTCAAACAACTCATAGCAACGATGGATGAACTTGGATTCCAAACAAAAACAACAATATCATCCAATGAACAAAATATAGAGGCCTGTAACTGTATTTATCATAATCTCGCTCAACAACACCATGAAATCTGCGAATTTGATAAAGCCCTCATCAGTACGTTATTGGATAAGGATGTCGAATTAGATGAATGTATGGCTAAAGGTGGACATATTTGTCGTTTTAAAATCAAATCCTATTGAGATTGCTCAGGATGCGTCGATACATCTCTGTAGCTCTGTGTAACATCCTCGTTGCACATGCCTGCAATCAAAAGTCTACCCCCACCTTTTTTGAGAGGGGTGGTGAATCTACGCGATTTGTTTACAAAACACCAGTCTATTTGTCTCTTTTCTTCATGGTAATCAAAATTAAGATAAGCTATCAACACTCATCAAATAGACTTCACGTAGTCACGAATGGTTTTTGGTTATGGGTATATTCAAATAGGCAATAAAAAACGGAGCGCTAAGGGGCGCTCCGTTTTCTTGTTATTCTTCAGAACTGACATTAATTTTTTTGGGTTGAACGGCCTCTCTTTTAGGAATAACGATCTCCAACACACCATGTTTTGATTTGGCTGTAATGGCCTCTGCATCAGCTGTATCCGGGAGACTGAAACGTCTGTAAAAGGAGCCGGAAGTACGCTCTATGCGTTTGTAACCTTCTTTTTCAGTTTTGGTTTCACTTTGTTTTTCACCTTTGATTGTCAAAACGCCGTCTTCCATACTGACATCAATATCTTCTGGTTTTACACCAGGAATATCAGCATGTAATACAAATTTATCACCTTCCTCCTTGATATCCACAGCCGGCGCCCATTCCGCAGTTGCAATGGATCCGCTTTCTTCCGAACCTTCATAAGCCCGATCCAGTTCGCGCTGCAATTGATTCAGCAACCCCCAGGGTTCATAACGAGTAATAGCCATAATACACCTCCAATCAGAGTGATTTACAATACAACAAAGTATTCAAAATAGCTTTAGGGTGCAATATCTAAAGTATCTCTAATACATTATTGATAATATGGCCTTTATCAGGAATTTCAACCTACCCAGTTTCTGGCATTCCTGAATATTCGCAACCAGGCACCCTCTTCTTGCCAATCATCAGGATACCAGGAGTTTTGTAACGCTCTAAAACAACGTTCAGGATGTGGCATCATAATGGTAAAACGCCCGTCAGCCGTTGTCAGTCCAGTAATACCAGACGGTGAGCCATTAGGATTAGTAGGAAATTGTTCGCTGACTTGGCCATAATTATCAACATAACTTAATGCTATCTGTATATCATTGACATCGCCGCTGAATTCAGCCCGACCTTCGCCATGCGCTACCACTACCGGCATCAGAGAACCCGCCATCCCTGTGAAAAAAATAGACGGTGACTGCTGTACCTTAACCATAGCAACCCGCGCTTCAAACTGTTCAGAATCATTACGTTTAAATGCCGGCCAATGCTCAGCGCCAGGAATCAGCTCTTTCAACCCGGACATCATTTGACAACCATTACAAACACCAAGGGCAAAGGTATCTTCACGTTTGAAAAATGAGGAAAATTCATGTCGAGCTGTTGGATTGAACAGGATTGATTTGGCCCAGCCGCCACCGGCACCTAATACATCGCCATAAGAAAAGCCGCCGCAGGCCACCAATCCGATAAAATCTTGCAAAGTCACACGGCTATGAATAATATCACTCATATGCACATCAATGGCTTTAAAACCGGCTCTATCAAATGCCGCCGCCATTTCCACATGACCGTTAACACCCTGCTCTCTTAATATCGCCACTTTAGGTCGCTCATAGCCTTCAAGGCCTGCAACAATATTTTCATTTACATCGAAAGTCAATTGCACAGCTAACCCCGGGTCATTGTCATCAGCGATACGCTCAAACTGCTGTCTGGCGCATTCCGGGTTATCGCGCAATGCCTGCATCCGGTAACTCACCTCTGACCAAACTTGCTGCATTTCTGACCGGCCAGCTGTATAAAGCAGCTGATTGTCTCGGAAAATTTTCAGTGTCTGGGTATTGATGATCTTGCCAATTTGATGTGTGCAATGACCCAGACCGGCACTATTCAAATAATCCGTTACTGCTTGTTGTTCGCTGGATTTGACCTGAATCACCGCACCCAATTCTTCATTAAACAAAGTAGCCAGTATTTCATGAGAATCTCCTTGGTGACTGGCGTTAATCAGTCCATCCAGTTG
>CAYNIU010000190.1:0-4111 GCA_964397365.1 uncultured Methylomarinum sp.
ACATTATTGATGCCATCAACCAGCACTCTCGATTTCTGTTGCCCATGCTGTTTATTCTTTTTTAAACGGGATGTTATCTGGGTCGGCGTTTTTAAAACATTCAGAAGTTGTCTGTCAGAAATTTCGCCACTGCCGATAGCTGCCATTAATTTATCTTCATCCGTCAATTTGAAATAATTGACCAATTGGGATATATCAAGCTTTTTTTCCCCGGCTTTCCAAGCAATTTTATCAACAATTTTTTTACCGGCTGCCAGGTTTTTGTCAAAATTCTGTTGCCTGATCCAGTTTTTAACTTTTGCAATAGCACGAGGACTTTTTAAATACCCCAGATTTGGATCTATCCATTGTTGATTGGGTTCACCTTCTTTAGCTGTTAAGATTTCAACTTGCTCGCCGGTCTGCAACGGGTAGGTTAGCGGTACAATACGACCATTCACTTTAGCACCCCGGCAACGATGTCCAACCTGAGTATGAATTGCATAGGCAAAATCCAGCGGCGTTGACCCTTTAATCAGATCAATCAGTTTGCCAGCAGGCGTTAACACATAGACTCGATCATCAAATAGTTCTGTTTTAAAGCCATCCAGTAATTGCTGATCATCCTTATCATTCAACAGTTTTCTGAGTGAAGCAATATTACTGTCAACAGCAGTACTATACCGCCCACCTTCTTTATAGCGCCAATGAGCGGCCACACCCAGCTCGGCAAATTCATGCATTTCCCGGGTACGAATCTGCACTTCAATCCGATGTCCTTGTTGATCAACAACCACCGTATGCAACGATTGATAACCGTTTGTTTTAGGATTGGCAATATAATCGTCAAATTCTTTGGGTATATATTGCCATTGTTCATGCACTATCCCCAATACAACATAACAAGTGGTCAACTTATCAACAATCACCCTTACTGCCAGCAAGTCATACAATTCGTCTATATACAATTGCTTACGCTGCATTTTTTTGGAAATGCTATACAGGTGTTTAGGCCTTCCTGCTATCTCGGCAGAAATATCCTCTTCATTCAATAATCCTTGTAATACATTAATAAACTGGTTGATGCACTCTTCTCTTTGCACTCGGGTCTCAGTAAGTGCTTTGACCAGTTTTAAATAAACTTGTGGTTGCAGATAACGAAAGGCCATGTCCTCCAGTTCCCACTTTAACGGGCTAACCCCCAGACGATTGGCTATCGGCGCATAAATATCCAGCGTTTCCTGGGCAATAAAACGCCTAAGATCATAATCTTCTCCAGCCAAATTCCGCAGCCTCTGAACCCGATAGGCCAGTTTTATCAACACGGCACGAACATCTTTGACAACCGATAATAACATCCGTCGTAATGTTTCTGCCTGTTCAGGCTGGGTCGCCATTTCAGTGGAATATACCTGAAAATGATTTAGCCAATTAATATCCTCTACCAGTGAAGCTACTGCTTTACCAAACTGTGGAGTACAATCAAAATCTGAAGTTGCATCATTAAACGCAGGGTCAGACAATATTGCCGCCAAAACTGTTTCTATATCAACATTAAGCTTTATTAATATAGCAGCCACATCGACGCCTTTAGGTCGGCGACAAACTTCAGTGTGATTAACCCTGGAAACTATTGCCTTTGCCCACTCTATTAACAGCACCTCTTTATCAGAAAAATACTCGGTAAAATCATGACGTTCTGAATAAACTTTATTCATAATCAGTGTTATCGGTAACTACACAGGGTATATATACATTCAATATCAGTTCCTGCATAAAAGTGTAGGGGACATGAATGCTACATTCAAGCCTACAGGGGGGGGAGATTTACGGCGTATTCTGAAGCAAGTAAGACTAAATACTTTTTACGCAATTAATTTTACACAGAGTCATTTCAAATAAAAAACTACATTAATAATCCGGTACTTATTTAGCGGATGTAGGCTATTGATTGACCAGGTTTGTGTAACAAGGGTGATGCACAGAACTACAGAAATGTATAGCCTGTACCCGCCTTTTTTGAAGGGACAAAAGCAACAACTGTCAAAAATCAATAAAAAAAGGGAGCATTCACTCCCTTTTTCTACCCGTATCGTAGTGAAGTTACGGATTCAGCTACCGAGTATGAATAGATATATCCGCTCTGGCTTCTAATCCTGACAACACCGCACCAAATGTTGCCCGTCCAAAGGCGTTAGCGATATTTTTTTCAGCCAGCTTTTGTTTTTGTTTATCGCTTTCGCTCATCACGCCATCAGTCACTTTCAACACACTAACAACTGTCCAGGAAGCATCAGATCCAGCTGCCAAGACAATGGTCGGTTTACCTGGCAATGGTTTTGCAGCTTTAAAAATAGCTTGACTGATTGGCCAACTTAAATCACGACTGTGTCGTGTAAGTCCTGAAATTTTATTAACTTTCAGTTGATACGTTTCAGCCACCTCAGCAATTGCCTGCCCTGCCAATAGTGCTGTTTTGATCTTGAGGGCTTTATCCTTCGCCTGTTGTCGGGCTTTTTCCGCCTGCAATGCGCTTATAACAGCCGCTTTCACCTCGTCAAGCTCCCGAGTCGCCGCCGGTTTATGCTCTAACACTCTCAAAACAATTAATTTATCTTCTCCAAGTTCTAGCGGTTCACTATTATTGCCTTTTAACACATCCTCAGAAAAGGCCACATTCCGAATAATCTCTTGCGCTGCAATACCGTCACCACTACTTCTGCTAAATAATCCGGTTTTATTTATCTCAAGACCCAAATGATCCGCAACTGCCTGCAAACTATCTGGATTTTCATAACTGATTTCTGTTAAGGTTTCTCCCAGATCATAGAAGCGATTTTCAGCCTGCGATTTTTTATAAGTTGTCGCTATATCTTGTTTTACACTTTCAAAAGGTTTAACTTCTCCAGGAACAAGTTCGGTAACTTTAATCAAATGGTAACCAAATGCTGATTTGACCGGTTCTGATACTTCGCCTAATTTCAGGTTGGCAGCAACATCCTCAAATGCCTTATCCATAACACCAATATTAAAAAGTCCTAAGTCTCCGCCGTTTTGGGCTGTTAACTTATCATCTGATACTTCAGCTGCCAAAGTGGCAAAATCCATTTCCTTTAACTGCGCTTTTGCCTTCAGCGCTCTTTCCAGAGCTTTGCCATCGTCTCCAGAATCTTTATCAAACGCAAATAAAATATGGCTTATTTTTCTACGTTCTTTCGTTGTATAAAGGTCTTTTTGTTCCTGGTAATAATCTTTTAGCTGATCTTCGCTGGCTTCGACTTCCGCTGCCAATTTATCCAAAGACAATTCTACATACTCAATCGCGACCTGTTCTTCAGTCTGATAAGCATTCTGGTGTTGCTGATAATAAGACTGAATTTCATCATCCGTTGGTTGCTCCGTTATTTCAGGCAATGGAACCGTTATAGTTTTCACATCGCGAGTTTGATTTTGAATCGCAAAAAAACGGTCTATATCAGCCTGAGTAACAAAACTGCTATCCGTTATCGCTTGTTGAAACTGCTCCATTATCAACGCTTTTTTAATCCGGTTGACAAATTCTTCAGGTGTCATCTGCTGAGAATTCAGCAAAGACCGGTATTGTTTTTTGTCAAACTTGCCATCAGTTTGAAAATATGGCAGTGATTTTATAAATTCCCGGGCTTCACCATCTGTTACAGTGAGACCTTCATCCTGGACATGTTGCAATAATACTTCATCAAGAATTAATTTCTTTAGGGCCTGCTGTTTAATGGTTTCTTCATCAAAGTTCATACCTTGAAGATTCTGAACATATTGAGAATAGGCTCTACTTAAATCCTGCTGATAAAAGTCTTTATTCCCTACTGAAGCAATAGTCGCCTCACTGCCTCCTCCCAAATAGTTTTGGATACCCCATAATGCAAAAGGCACACAAATCAATATCAGAATAACCCATGCAAATACGCCCTGCGATTTTTCTCTAATCTTTAATAGCATATGTCCTGCCCTTAAACAGAATTAAATCCCGAATCTTTCAGACTGGAATAAATATCAAGCAAAAAAAAACCCCGAACCATGCGGTCCGGGGTTTGATTATTGGCGGAGCGGACGGGACTCGAACCCGCGACCCCCGGCGTGACAGGCCGGTATT
>CAYNIU010000191.1:0-4104 GCA_964397365.1 uncultured Methylomarinum sp.
GAACTGTTGGAAAAAGCGATTGAGAATATCAGAGGTGGACAGGCGGTAAATGACCAGAATGCAGAAGATCAAAGACAGGCATTACAAAAATACACCATTAACCTGACCGAGAGGGCGGAACAGGGCAAACTGGATCCGGTAATCGGACGTGATGATGAGATTCGGCGAACCATTCAGGTGTTGCAACGCCGCACCAAAAATAACCCGGTATTGATCGGTGAACCTGGTGTGGGTAAAACGGCTATTGTCGAAGGTCTGGCACAACGTATTGTCAATGGCGAAGTGCCGGAAGGAATTAAAGGTAAGCAGTTATTGTCGCTGGATATGGCGGCGTTGATTGCCGGCGCAAAATTTCGCGGCGAATTTGAAGAACGCTTAAAGGCGGTTTTAAATGATGTCGCTAAACAGGAAGGCCATATCATCCTGTTTATTGACGAATTGCATACCATGGTTGGCGCCGGTAAAGCTGAAGGCGCCATGGATGCCGGCAATATGTTGAAGCCGGCTTTGGCGCGCGGTGAATTACATTGTGTAGGCGCGACGACACTGGATGAATACCGCAAATATATTGAAAAAGATGCCGCATTGGAACGGCGCTTCCAGAAAGTGTTGATTAATGAGCCGACTGTAGAAGATACAGTCGCTATTTTGCGTGGCTTAAAAGAGCGCTATGAGGTCCACCACGGTGTCGATATTACCGATCCGGCTATTGTCGCGGCAGCTACATTATCCCATCGCTATATCACCGACAGGCAATTGCCCGATAAAGCTATTGATCTAGTGGATGAGGCGGCCAGCCGTATTCGTATGGAAATCGACTCTAAACCTGAAGCCATGGATAAACTAGACAGACGTTTGATTCAGTTAAAAATTGAACGGGAAGCGTTAAAGAACGAATCCGACCCGGCATCACAAAAAAGATTGGATATACTGGAAGAGGAAATTACTCAACTGGAAAAAGAATTTTCCGATCTAGAGGAAATCTGGAAAGCGGAAAAAGCGGCAGTACAAGGGTCGGCATCTATAAAAGAAAAACTGGAGCAGGCTCGCCTGGATTTGGAAGTGGCCAGTCGCTCTAGTGATTTAACCCGCATGTCTGAATTAAAGTATTCGGTGATACCGGAACTGGAGAAGGAGCTGGATTTAGCATCTCAAGCGGAAATGCAGGATATGACCTTGTTGCGTAACAAAGTCACTGATGAAGAAATTGCCGAGGTAGTGTCCAAATGGACTGGTATACCAGTTGCAAAAATGATGGAAGGTGAACGTGATAAATTGTTGCGGATGGAAGCGGAATTAAGTCAACGGGTGATTGGGCAGGAAGAAGCATTAAAAGCAGTGAGTAATGCTATTCGTCGCTCCCGGGCTGGCTTGTCAGACCCGAACCGTCCTAATGGTTCGTTTATGTTTCTTGGACCTACCGGGGTGGGTAAAACGGAATTATGTAAAGCACTAGCGGAGTTTTTATTCGATACTGAAGAAGCCATGGTGCGGATTGATATGTCCGAGTTCATGGAAAAACATTCAGTGGCAAGATTGATTGGTGCGCCTCCGGGATATGTCGGTTATGAAGAAGGCGGCTATTTGACCGAAGCAGTCAGAAGAAAGCCTTATTCCGTTATTTTGATGGATGAAATCGAAAAAGCCCATCCAGATGTGTTCAATATATTATTGCAAGTGCTGGATGATGGCCGCCTGACAGATGGCCAGGGCAGAACAGTTGATTTCAGAAACGCTGTGATTGTAATGACTTCTAATCTTGGGTCAGATCGTATACAGGAATTGGCTGGTGAAGAAAACTATAGCGTCATGAAAGACGCGGTAATGGAAATTGTTGCCAATCACTTCAGGCCGGAGTTCATTAACAGAATTGATGAGGCGGTGGTTTTCCATCCATTAGGGCATGATCAAATTCGAGCTATTGCTAAAGTTCAGATTGATTATTTGCGAGCCCGATTACAGGAGCGTGAGATTGGTTTCTCAATTTCTGAACAGGCGCTGGATTTGCTGGGAGAAGCAGGATTTGATCCAGTTTATGGCGCCCGTCCACTGAAAAGGGCTATTCAGAATCAACTGGAAAACCCGTTGGCTAATGAGATTTTATCCGGCAATTTTGTTGCAGGTGATGAAATCAAAGTTGATGTGGAAAATAGCCATTTGAAATTCAGTAAATAAAGTTTTGAATATCCGATTCTGGGCGCAGTGACTCAGCCCGGAATCGGACATACCTCCTAATTATGACAAAGTAGAACTAACAAGCTTGTCAATATAAAAATTCTTATTAAACTCTGCTAGGATGAATAGCGTATAGGTTAGATTAGTAAAACCAGTTATGCTTCAAAATCCTGTTTTACCCGTTTATCAATATCAATTACAGTTTAAAGTAGAAGGTTCTGTAATATTACCCGTCTTTTCTGGTTCTGCCTGGCGTGGAGCTTTTGGACATGCATTAAAAAAGACTGTCTGCGTGGTGAGGGATACACCTTGTTATGATTGTATGCTAAAAACTTCCTGCGCATATTCCTATATATTTGAAACCCCGCCACCTGAAAAAGCAGAGAAAATGCGTAAATATAACGCTTCTCCGCATCCCTTTGTGTTGCAGTTTCCATTACAACAAGATAATCAATCAAACAGATATAAATTAAACTTGATAATTTATGGACATGGCCAACGCTTTTTTCCTTATATTACTCATGCCATGCGAAAAGCGGGGCAGGATGGATTAGGCAGTCGTCGACAAGTATTTGAATTAGAGACTATTACCCAAATAACAGCCAATAAAGAAAAGCATATTGTCTTTCAGCAGGGACAATTGTATAGCCAGAAAAGCGAGAGTGGCATAGCGATACCAGAAATGCCGGAAATTATAGCCATTAAAATTCATTCACCACTCCGCATAAAACAACAGGGTCATAACCTGAATTCAGAGCATTTTAATTTTGCGGCATTATTTGGCAATCTGCTTCGGCGAATATCCATGCTGACTTACTTTCATACTGATGAACCACTGGAAACTGATTTTGCAGATTTAACCCAACGGGCCAAACAAATTAACTTTACCCATAAAAACCTGAAATGGTTTGACTGGAAACGCTATTCATCACGACAAAAAACAGAAATGAATATGGGTGGAGTGATGGGTACTTTACAACTTGATAGCCAAGGCATGGAAGACTTTTGGCCTTATCTCTGGCTGGGGCAATGGACCCATGCAGGCAAAGCCACGAGCATGGGCTTAGGGCATTACAGTATTGATATGACAAGCTTGCCGGAAATGTAATAAAGCCGGCTATGAAGGAATAATAAGCAAATGGAACAGAAAATAAATAAAACTGTACTACTCTGTGTCACTGGTCTGACACCCCAAGTAGTGACGGAAACCCTGTATGCCCTCTATCAGTCAGGACAGACATTACCTGAAACTGTTCATATCCTAACTACAGCCGAAGGTGCAGAAAGAGCGCGACTAACACTCATTAATGACGATTGGTTTGAGCGTTTTTATAAAGATTATAAATTGCCTAAACCGGTTTTTAATGTAGATCATATTCATATATTGCAAGACCAGAATGGAACCTCATTACAAGACATACGGAGCCAGCAAGATAATCGGGCGATGGCCGATGCAATAACAGAAAAGATCCGGCAGTTTACAGCAAATCCTGAGAGCAGTTTACATGTTTCGATTGCCGGTGGTCGAAAAACCATGGGCTTTTATGCCGGCTATGCCTTATCACTTTATGGCAGAGAACAAGACCAGCTGAGTCATGTTTTAATCTCTGCAAATTATGAATCACATCCGCAGTTTTATTATCCAACACCCTATCCAAATACTATTTACAGCAATGATAAAACCAATAAACCTTTAGATACTCAACAAGCCGAAGTGGTGCTTGCCGATATTGCCTTTGTACGATTAAGGCATGGACTGGATAAAAATTTACTGGAAGGAAAAAGCAGTTTCACTGAATCAGTACAACGCGCACAGCAGGCGCTAGGGCCTGCTAAGTTATGTATTAAATTACGGCAACTAGAATTGGTAGCCCATGATATTGCAATACCTACTAAACCAGCAGATATGGTTTTTTATTATTGGATATT
>CAYNIU010000192.1:0-4096 GCA_964397365.1 uncultured Methylomarinum sp.
CCCTCCGGAGGCCGAGGCCAGAGGTTCGAATCCTCTAGGGCGCGCCATTTTGACACCTACCCTCAAATAACCATTTTTAGTCTGTACCCTATCTGTGCCACGCCCATTAAAATCCATTGATCTCACAAGGATTTTTGACCTTTACCCTCAATTCCATTTTCAACTGATTTAAAAGCCAGCCGGTCTGATTAAAGCTCAAATGTTTTTTGCCGGAGCTTTCGGAATCAGCAGCGTAATTCAAACTTCGACTCAATCAGGTTCCGATAAAATCGAACGGCAAAATCAATTACTGGAAATAATGATTGAGCTTTATAAACCAGAGACGATTCATGAATTACTGTTAAAACGTAAAATCAGATAATGCTGAAAAGGGTTAACTGTTGACCAATTGATCCTATCAATTGCAAATCATGTACTGATGCTTAGCATGAATCACAGGGCAATCGGGTTAAAATTTAGAGATAACAAAATCAATTGCTTATGTGTGTATGAATTTAGAAAAATTGCAATTTTCAGACACGCAGGAGATCACAGCTTTTCTAACCTATTGATTACTTAGTTGATTAAAAGGTCAAGCTAATTTAAACCCGATTGCCCTGGCATGAATCATCTAATAATTGAATTGCACTTATGAGTTGAATCTATGATACTAAACCCTCTTCAAATAACCCGAAAGTAATGCTTTGATTCAGCCGATTTACCTAGATTATGCCGCAACAACCCCCATGGCGCCCGAAGCTGTTGAGGCCATGAGACATTATTTGACTGTAGCGGATACCTTTGCCAACCCTGCATCGATACAACATCATTTAGGCCAAAATGCAGAATCATGTGTAGAACAAGCCCGTGCGCAAATAGCTGAACTATTTAGCGCTAAGAAAAAGGATTTGATATTCACCTCTGGCGCAACAGAATCCAATAACCTTGCGATACAAGGTATTGCTCAAGCCTATCGAAAGCAGGGAAGCCATATTATTACCTCCGCAATCGAGCATAAATCTATTCTCGATACCTGCAAACACCTTGAATCACAAGGCTTCAGCATAACTTATCTACGCCCGAATAGTGAGGGACAGATTGCGGTTAATGATGTTTTACAGTCTCTCACTGACGACACGATATTAGTGTCCATCATGTATGCGAACAATGAAACCGGCGTTATCCAACCAGTTGATGAGTTAGCCCATGCGCTCGCAGATCAAAAACCTTTTTTCCATGTTGATGCAGCTCAAATTGCTGGAAAGCTACCGATTAACCTTGCCACAACACCTGTTGACCTATTGTCAATTTCCGCGCATAAGTTTTATGGGCCTAAAGGATGTGGTGCTTTATATATTCGAGATTGTAGCCGTACTCAGCTGGCGCCCATTATGTATGGCGGGGGACAAGAACACCGATTAAGGCCAGGCACATTACCGACCCACCAAATTATGGCCATGACGACGGCGCTAAAACTGGCTAACGATAATATGGCGAGTGATTTTGAACATTGCCAGACATTAAAGCAATCACTATTAACGCGTTTGAAACAAATTGAAGGCATGACCATAAACGGTAGCACAGCTAAGGCTCTTCCGAATATTGTCAATGTTAGTTTTGAACAGGTCGGCTCTGATGCATTACTCATTGCGTTAAATAATCAATTAGCCATTTCTTCTGGTTCTGCCTGTAATAGTGGTGCAGTTGAAGCGTCTCATGTTCTTAGAGCCATGGGCATTGAAGGAGATAGATTATACGGTGCTGTCCGCATCAGTTTTGGGCGCTATACAACTACAGAGGAAATCAGTCGGGCAGGTGACATACTGACAAAAGAAGTCTTGAGACTTAGAGCCTTAGCCCAAGAATAGCGAAAGTGATCACCATGCTAGGCAAAAAAGTTGTCAATCATTACTACTGGCATTTCAGCTTAACACCTGAACAATCCGAGGATATACAGAAAAAAGTCCTTCAAGCAGAGCAACTTGCAGAGTTACAGCCAGGTATTGATTACAATGTTGTTAAATACGAAATGACCGGGCAATATATTTCACTGCTTAATTATTTGGACTTTTTCGACAATCCCTTCCCTCCGTTAGGAAAAAGCTACCGCGTTGATTTGAACACTGGACGGGTTGAAAAACGGACCTACCAAAATTCACTCAATCCTCCGGTTCTGCATCGAAAAGAATTACTACTGAGCCAAAATCATCCCCGCTCACCTCAATATCGTGAATTGACGGTAACCGCAGAACAGCTTGGTCTGTTTGATAATCCCATTACCATCGGCTTCAAACAAAGCTGGGAAAATTTAATTGCGGAAAAAGGCTTTCAACTCCTTGAAGGACAATTTGTCCCGTTAGCCAATGTAGAAGATGACAGCAAACCAATCGCCTCACTGCTACAAAACAACACCATCTCCCGCCATTTAACCGCGCTGTCCCGCAGTAATTTATCCGCCCCCATGCAATGCCTGGCACGACATGGGTTCTTAGACGGTCGTCTAACAGTGTTCGACTATGGTTGCGGCAAAGGCGATGATATTCGCAATCTTCAAGCCAATAATATTCCCGTCTCGGGTTGGGATCCTCATTATGCGCCCGATAATCCTAAGCAACCGGCGGATATTGTCAATTTAGGTTTTGTCATCAATGTCATCGAAAATTTTCAGGAACGTTTAGAAGCCCTGGCCGGCGCATATCAGTTAAGCCAACAATTATTAGTCGTTTCTGCCATGCTGTTTAATCAAAATGCCTACAAAGGCCAACACTATAATGATGGCATTATCACCGGACGCAATACTTTTCAGAAATATTTCACCCAAACCGAGCTCAAGGAATTTCTAACCGACAGTTTAGACACTGAAGCCATTCCAGTGGCTCCTGGCATATTTTTTATCTTCAAAGACAAAGAAGCTGAACAGCGTTTTTTATTAAACCGCCAACGCAGTCGCCGCAACATTTTACGGCTAACACAAAGACCGCTATCCCAACCCAAAATATCGCGTGATGAGAAAAAATACCAAACTTACCAGCACCTTCTTGATCCGCTATGGCAACAAACGCTAGAACTCGGCCGCTTACCGGATAAAAGCGAAATCACCGCACTGGTTGAACTGACCGAAGCCTTCGGCAGCGTTAGCAAAGCCTTAAAGTTTATGCTGAACTGGTTTGATGAAAAACTGCTCGAATCGATACGACAACAACGTATCGAAGACTTGCTGACGTATTTTGCGCTACAAACCTTTTCCAAACGCAAAGCCTATAAACATCTGGATGTTACGTTGCAACAAGATATTAAAGCCTTTTTCGGTGATTACAAAGAAGCCCTAGCGCAAGCCCAGGAACGCTTGTTTCAAATCAGCCAGACAGAACTGATTGCGGCAAATTGCCAACAAGCAGCGGAACAGGGTTTAGGCTATTTCGATGAAGAACAGGCTTTGCATATTCACAGCAGCCTGGTACAACAACTCCCCGCTATCTTAAGAATATATATTGGCTGCGCCACCTTGCTTTATGGTGATATCGAAGAAACTGATTTAATTAAAATCCACAGTCAAACCGGCAAACTGAGCTTAATGCGTTACGATGATTTTGAAAACCAGCCTCTCCCACGCTTGCTGGAACGGGTAAAAGTCAATCTGCGTCGGCAAACATTCGACTTGTACCAATATGGTGACGAATATCAACCCACTTACCTGTATTTAAAATCACGTTATATCAATGAAGAATTTCCGCATTATGCCGAACAACTCGATTTTGACGAGACATTGCAAAACCTGAACCTGTTTGACTTAAGCGGTTACGGCCCTAAACCCGATGAGTTCCATCAAATCTTACAGTCTCACCGCTGGGAAGTTGACGGATTTAAACTTATTCGCACTCATGCAGTACCCGATTTAGATGATTCTTGTGGTCAGTATCTGACCTATCGGCAATTGATTGAATGCGGCGAAACCCAACAAAAAACTGGCTTATCTAACTTACCCAAACAAGCCGACAGCTATACCGCATTGTATGAATTAGCCGTCAATGTCCTCGACCCAGTCATCGACTATTTCGGCATGATCCAGCTGACTTACGGGTTTTGCTCTCACGAATTGGGAAAACATATCAAAAAA
>CAYNIU010000193.1:0-4068 GCA_964397365.1 uncultured Methylomarinum sp.
TGGGCCATCAAAGTATCGGTTATGCTTTTGGCGGCAATATCGTTCATGCCAAAAGGATCATGCATGGTAAAACCTCGCCTGTTTATCATCATAATCTGGGGGTGTTTAAGGGGCTGAGCAATCCGTTTACGGCAACGCGCTACCATTCACTAGTGATTGACCAGGCAAGCTTGCCGGATTACCTGGAAATCACGGCATGGACCCAGGATGAAGCAGGAAATATTGAAGAGATTATGGGTATCAAACACAAAACACTGGATGTTGAAGGCGTCCAGTTTCATCCAGAATCAATTCTGACCGAACATGGTCACGACTTGTTAAAAAACTTTCTGGAAAGATAAAATGATCATGCCACAGGCTATCCAGCGGCTGTTGGATAAACAAAATCTGAGCAGCGATGAAATGCAGCAGATCATGCGCATCATCATGACCGGTGGTGCCACCGATGCACAAATCGGCGGTTTTTTGATTGCCTTGCGCTGCAAAGGGGAAAGCGTCGATGAAATTGCCGCAGCCGCCGCAGTGATGCGGGAATTAGCTGCTAAAGTACCGGTACAGGGTCAACATATTATTGATACCTGCGGCACTGGCGGAGATGGCGCCAACACCTTTAATATTTCCACAACCTGCGCTTTTGTGGTTGCCGCAGCCGGTGGTCAGGTCGCTAAACACGGCAACCGTTCTGTATCCAGCAGCTCCGGTAGTGCTGATGTACTGGAAGCCGCCGGAGTCAACCTGGATCTGTCAGCCGAACAGGTTGGCCAGTGCGTTAAAGACATTGGCGTTGGCTTTTTGTTTGCGCCCAAACATCACAGCGCCATGAAATACGCTATCGGCCCACGCAAGGAAATGGGGGTCAGAACATTGTTTAATTTGTTGGGGCCATTATCCAATCCTGCCGGCGCCCCTAATCAATTAATCGGCGTATTTTCTGAACAATGGCTGGAGCCTTTGGCGCAGGTCATGAAAAGACTGGGCAGCGAGCATGTGCTAATAGTCAATGCTGAAGACGGGTTGGACGAAATCAGCATTGCTGCAGCCACTCATATTGCCGAACTGCATAATGGCAAAGTGACCACTTACACAATCACCCCGGAACAATTTACTTTGCCACGCAGCAGTCTGGAAAGTCTAGCGGTAGATGGCGCCCAATCCAGCCTGACTATGATAAAGTCAGTATTGAATAATGAACCGGGCGCAGCCAGAGACATTGTGACACTCAATGCCGGCGCGGCAATTTATGCGGCAAATTTAACCACTACACTGGCTGAGGGCATCACTAAAGCCCAACAAGTGATTGCCAGTGGCGCCGCTCTGAAGAAGCTTGAAGATCTGGTTAGTTATACTCTCCGCACATAAAATTTATCCATTCAACCATGACAAACACTCCCGATATTCTAAAAAAAATCCTTAAAACCAAAGTTGAAGAAGTTGAAAAACGCAAACTGAATACACCTCTTTCAACATTACAAGAGATTGCTTCAAGCATGGAAGCTCCTCGCGGTTTTTATCGTACATTGAAAGCTCATGCTGATGCAGGAAAACCGGCCATTATTGCCGAAATAAAAAAAGCATCGCCCAGTCAGGGCGTGATTCGGAAAGACTTTCGTCCTGTGGAAATCGCCCTGGATTACGCCATGAACGGTGCCGCCTGTTTATCAATCCTGACAGATAAAGAATATTTTCAAGGGTCGGAAGTGTATCTACAGATGGCCAGAGAACGCTGTCCGTTACCGGTATTACGAAAGGACTTTATGATTGATCCCTACCAGATCCACGAAGCCAGAGCATTGGGCGCCGATTGTATATTGCTGATCGTTGCAGCGCTGGAAGACAAGCAAATGCAAGTGCTTGCCGAAACTTCCAAACAATTGGGAATGGATATACTGGTTGAAGTCCATGATACTGAAGAAATGGAAAGAGCTTTGAAACTGGAAACCAATCTGCTGGGTATTAACAACCGCAACCTGAGAACTTTTGAAACATCCCTGCAAACCACGTTGGATTTAAAGGAGATGGTTCCTGAAGACCGCTTGATGGTAACAGAAAGCGGAATTCATACACAGAATGACGTCAAACTCATGATAGATAACGGTATTTATACTTTCCTGGTCGGTGAAACTTTCATGCGTGCAGATCATCCCGGTCAGAAAATGCGGGAACTTTTCTTTTAAAACAACCTTACGTCGGTTTACTTTTTTCAGTTAATAATGTAAAAGGGTAACAAGCAAGCATCAGAGTTATTTGCAATGTTTTTATATTTTACGAAAGAAAACAAGAGTGCATAACATGATTGAACCCGTTGCTCTATCCAATTTTTTTCTTAGTTTTTTTACAGCAGCGCTGATTATTCTTACAGCTGCTGTATACGTTTCTCTTTATGCCTGGGCGGAAATAAACAATAAACGCCCTTTTCGCTATTGGGCCTGGTTTGTTTATGCTGTGCTACTGGGATGCGTAACCGTATTCGTTCACATTATGAATCTCAACGGTTACTGGCAAATTCTGGCGGTTATGATGGCGCTCGGATATTGGTGGATGCCGCGATTTATATTGCGATTATGTATTGCAACTCATGCAGAAAAAACAACTTTAGAGTAATCAAACTTCGTGACTGCACCACGCATACCCTGAAAAGATACAGTTACTTTTCCCTTAAACCTTAAGGAGCTGACGCTATGAGTGAAAAAAATCCCGCCTGGTCTTCGGAATCCTTCTGGAAGAAAACGGCTGTTTGGGTAACGGCCGTTTCATTTGTGATTTTGATTTTTCTGACCTTCGACTCTATTCGGCAGATTACAGCCGGCAGCTCGCGGGTTCCTTCCTATAGCGTGATTAATAAAAAAATCACCTACCGCTATGATAAATCCCTTAACCGTTTTCAACCGCTTATCTTTGCCAAAGATGAACCATTATTCGGCAAAATACTGAGCGAAGATGAAGCGCAACAGTTGGTTAAACTGGGCAAACTGACGGTACAAGCTAAAAACTGTATGAATTGCCATACCCTGCTCGGTAACGGCGCCTATTATGCGCCCGATTTAACCAAAGCCTGGCTGGATCAAGGCTGGGGTAGCGCAGAATCGCGTGAATCGTTAATGTTGCAATTTTTAATGAATCCTGAAAAATATGCCCGTACTTATGGTTCCAACCGAAAAATGCCACAATTAAATATTACCGAACCAGAAGCTAAAGGCATTATTGCATTTCTTAAATGGATGTCATCCATTGATACCAACGGATTTCCCAATAACTTCACCGCTATTGATGCAGAGGAGGAATGATCGTGACCAGTCAGTCAATCAACCCAACCGAAAATCAGCCGTATGAACAGGACTTCAGCTCCATGCCTGCCTCAGATCTTAGCGGAGGACAAAAATTAGCAGTACATTATTTTACCGTTGCCATGATACTGTTTGTGGCGCAATTATTATTCGGAATCCTCGCCGGATTACAGTTCGTCTGGCCTGACTTTCTCTACAATACCCTGGATTTCAACGTCAACCGGATGGTGCATATTAACGCCATGATAGTGTGGATGCTATACGGTTTTATCGGTTCAATATACTGGTTCCTTGAAGAAGAAAGTGGGGTAGAAATTGTCGGATTAAAATTCGGTAAAATAGCTTTCTGGGTATTGACCGCCGCGGTAACCGTTGTCGTTCTGGTTTATTTGCTGGTACAAACCGGTAGCGGTAGTGAAAGCTCCATCTGGTTGATTAATGAAGGTCGGGAATATATCGAAGCCCCGCGATGGGCTGATATTGGTATCGTTATAGTCATGCTGACCTTCTTTTATAATGTCGCCGCCACCTTTGTCAAAGGCAAATGGTCGGGTATCGCCGGCGTCCTGACTCTTGATTTAGTCGCTCTGGCCGGTTTATATCTGGCAGGAATGTTCTTTTCCACCAATATCAGCATTGATCAATACTGGTGGTGGTGGGTCATCCATTTATGGGTGGAGGCAACCTGGGAAGTTCTGGTTGGCTGCATCATGGCCTGGACTTTAATGAAGCTGTTGGGGGTACGTCGCCGTATCGTGCAAACCTGGCTTTATATTGAAGTGGC
>CAYNIU010000194.1:0-2780 GCA_964397365.1 uncultured Methylomarinum sp.
ATCATGTCAATCATCGCATCGCTAGCCGAAAAAATATTCTCGGTCATCCCTGATAAGCTGTTAATCATGACATTAATATGGTTGCCCAGAGAAGCCAGATCATCATCGCCTGAAACCTCCATCTGTTCGCTAAGATCACCTTCTGTCACTTTGGCTATGAATTGTTTATAGAGTACGACTTTTGATTCGATTTCCGCTTTTGAAAGACTTACCCTATCAATATCTTCAATCATGCCGGAAATATAGCTAGAAATAGCCAATTGCGAATCAATAGACAATATCTTGTTCAATGCCGCCAATGTTTTAAGAAATTTAGAGGAATTAAATCGGTATTTTCTTAAAATAAGCGGTGTGATCAGATTGATATATTCACTGTAACTCCCCAGATACCAACGTGGTGTCAAACCGATTTGCTTGTGTATCATGCCTATACGCAAACGCCTGTTAAAATAGGCTTCGTCATAATATCCATCGAATAATTCCAGTAGATATTGTTTTTGTGTCTGCTTCAATCGTTCAATATTTGAGCCGGCTTTCTCAATCAAATTTGTCAGTTCGGGGAAATGACTGAGATTGCTATAAAATTGCTTGACGATAGCATCCGCATTCTTTTCTATAACGGGTTGGATTTTTTTTAATAATTTCGCATCATCATCGGTAAAATTGACGAATTGCAGGCGTATTCGGCGTTCTTCGGGTGAAATTGTCATAGTTTCCAATAGGGAAATATTATTTTTTTCCAACATAAAAATACCTGTCATGAAAAAGAAATTTATAAAATCTTTTTAGAGATGGAGTGAACATAAACGTCATCATTAAGAAACAACCAGCCGAGGATCCGTTAAGATTGCATCAATATTGATCAATACGGTAGAGCAAAGATGTACGCCAAAAATATAATCCGGATTAAACTGGCCTCCAGTAGCATTGTTTTCCGTCAACTCAGACAATTTAAAGACCACATAATCTTTGATATCATCAACCAGCAAACCAACTATCTTGTCACCACTACCTACAACGATAACGCGACTCAACGGCGTTAATTGTTGATGCACTTTTCCGTTAAACAGATATTGGCTGTCCAATACCGTCAGAACCATACCTTGCCAACGCACGATACCAGCAATAAAATCCGGTGTACAAGGAACCTCGGTCAACTGTTGTGCATAGAGTACTTTTTCCAGCATATAAGTGGGAATACCATACAATTGACCCTGGCCTATTTCGAATTGCAAGTATTCCCTGTTTTCTACCAAAGTTGTGTCGACTTCACTTGTCCGCGCCAGTTTTTCGGCCCTTTCACGCAAAATAGCCTGTTGATCGGGATCATCGGGAATTAAACGATAAGCTAAAGGTAATGACATATATTTTCTTTAATTAAAACATAGTGAATGGCTAATACTGTCTGGAGATTATTCCGGTTTCCATCTTTGATGCACGGATAGTTCATTCTTGAGCATTTCCGCAAAACCGGCATAAGTTAATGAAAATACATTGTGTACAGGTCTGACAGGGTTACCCTGTTCAGCCAGTTTTAAGGCATTTCTGATGTATTTCATGGCTTGTTCGGTGTTGCCTTTATATAACATGATTTGTCCAAGTTGATAATGCGCTTCCATAAATTCCGAATTTAAAAAAAGAGTTTTCTTAAAGGCCACTTCTGCCTGGTCATGAGCACCGCTTTGCAATTCGATAATTCCCAGCAACAAATAACTGTGAGGTTCAAGAGCATTCAACTGTATACTTTTTTCGCAAGTTGTTTTAGCATCCTGTAAATTCCCAAGATTAACCAATGCCTTGGCCTGAAACTGATACAACTCAGAATCGTCTGGAAATAGTTGTTGAGTTTCCAGGCAGTGAGTCAGCACTTGTTCCCAGGCACCCGTTTTTAACGCCAGAATAATTTCCTGTTTGCGTTGCTTTAACTCGTCTTTATTTGAGCTATACGCTTGTGTAAATGATTTGGCTTGTATAGACGTTTTCTTTTTCGTCGATAATAATCTGTCAGGCAAATACGCTATGGCTTTGAAATAAGTAACGCCTCCCTGAATATTTATTGTCAAAGGCGCATTAGGGAGGTTTACCGGGTCGGTAGCGGATAACAGCAACACACCGTCATTGGCAAGCGCTTCAGAAAATTTACAGCAAGCATGCTCTATTATTTGTTGATTAAAGTAGATAAACACATTGCGGCAAAGAATCAAGTCTACGTTATAGGTGCCGTTCATGATGGATGGATAACTATCTTCCATCAAATTTAGATAATAAAACTGAGCCTTTTTCTTAATGAACGCTTGTATTTGAAAACAATTATCACTGATTTTCTGGAAATAACCGCTATTTTCAATAAACTCCTGACTGGTTCTTATTTCCCATTTGCTGTATCTTGCTTCCAATGCATCAGCTAATGCCTGTTGGTTAATATCAGTACCGACCAACTGTAAATTCCATGAATCATAATCGCTTAATAACTGATGCAATAATATACCTATACTGTAAATTTCCTGACCATTTGAACAGCCAGCGCTCCAGATGCGGATATTTTTATCGTTCAGCGCTCTTTTTTTGCGAATCAATTCCGGTAAAAACTCATTACGCAAAAAATCGGTTTGCTTTTCATCGCGAAAAAAATAACTTTCTTCAACAACGACATGCTGAATAAAAAAAGATTGTTCGCCTGGATCTCTTCCTGATTCAATACTTGATAAGAATTTGAGTGGGCTGGAGTAGGCAAATTTTTGGCAACATTTCATCACCGCATCTTTTAATACGTCGAGTTG
>CAYNIU010000194.1:2880-4040 GCA_964397365.1 uncultured Methylomarinum sp.
TGCTGAAAATGGCAATTGTTTATCAGCGAATTCAGGAATCAATTGTAGATTTTCGCTCTCTATATCCATGATACTACCAATATCAGAGACTATTAATCCGACTAATTTATCCTGTTCCATGGTATTACACAATAGCATCGAAGTTTCGAGGGTATAATGCTGATCTTGTTGTTGCCCCAATCGCAGCAACAAGTCGATAACGGGCACAGCAATCCCCCGGTAATTCATGATCCCCGCCAAATAATCCGGCGCATCGGGAACCGGCTGCAATGCTACCAGAGAAAGCGCTTCATAGACTAATCGAAGTTCAACAAAACAACGCAGATCGCCCACTGTCATGTCCAAATAGGAGCCAGGCTGAGTATTGTACTGCTGGAAAGAACTGAATGATATCTGCATTAATCTTGTTTTATAACAGGCAAATCGATCCAGAATTCAGAACCTTTGCCTATTTCACTTTTAGCGCCTAATTTCCCATTCATCATTTCAACCAGTTGCTTGGTAATGGTTAGGCCAATACCTGTTCCTTCAATATTTCTGGTTCTTATTGTACGAAAAAAAGGCTGGAAAATACTTTCTAATTCCTCTTTTGACATACCATAACCGCTGTCACTGATTTTGATTGTTAAACAATCATCATTCTCCACCTGACAAGATAAGGTAACGCTGCCATGTTCTCGATTATATTTAATGGCATTGGAAATAAGGTTAAACAGAATTTGTTTTAAACGCATCAGATCAACATTTACTTTGATCGAATTATCAACCGAATATTGCCAATTGAACTTAATCTTATGATTTTGAGCGAGTATCACTCCAGTTTTATAGCTCTCGAAGATGAGTTTTTTAGGGTTGCACGGCGACATATTCAAATTCAGTTTACCTGACTCGATTTTTGCCAAATCAAGAATCTCATTAACTAATTCTAATAAATGATGTCCGGCCCGATTGATTTCATTCACCGACTCAGCTTGATTCGATGTTAACGGATCTTCGGTATCAGTTGTTAGCAGTTGACTGAACCCTAAAATAGCATTTAATGGCGTGCGTAGCTCATGACTCATTTGCGATAAAAATTCTGATTTCGCCTTGTTGGCGGAATCGGCTTTTTGTTTGGCAATTTCCAATACCTGTTCGGTATATTTTCGTTCGGTAATATC
>CAYNIU010000195.1:0-2031 GCA_964397365.1 uncultured Methylomarinum sp.
TATTAACGTAAACTGAAAATGCTGTAACTTGCCCTGAATTATTGAGACGTTACAATAATGGGCTGTAACCTATTGAACCGGAGCGTAAATGAATATTCATGAATATCAGGCCAAGCAACTATTTCGGGAGTTCGAAATTCCGGTTCCCAGAGGGGAACATGCCGCGACTGCCGAACGGGCTGAACAGGTCGTTAACCATTGGCAGGCGGATGGCTGGGTGGTTAAAGCACAGATTCATGCCGGTGCCAGAGGTAAAGCTGGCGGTGTGAAGTTTGCCAAAACTCCGGCTGAAGTGAAACAATATGCCCGCCAATTGTTGGGCAGTCATCTGGTCACCAAACAGACCACAGCGGCAGGATTGCCGGTGGAAGCGGTCATGATTGAAGAAATAAACCCGATTAAAAGAGAGTTTTATATCAGCTTGTTGATTGACAGAGAAGCAGGAAAACTGATGTTTGTCGCCTCTGCTGCAGGAGGGATGGATATTGAAGCGGTAGCGGCGCAAACGCCGGAAAAAATAATCAGCAGTAGGATTCACCCGGCAGTCGGCCTACAAGCCTATCAGTATCGTAATGTGGCCAAGGCACTGGATTTGCAGGGAGAGCAGGTCAAGGCGCTGGGGAAAATCATGTCAGGCATGTATCAGCTGTTTTTGGCCAAGGATGCCAGTCAGATAGAAATTAATCCTTTGGTGGAAACGGCAAGTGGAAAATTAATGGCTCTGGATGCCAAAATCAACTTCGATGACAATGCCGTGTCTGCTCATAAAGATATTATGTTGCTGCGGGATGAAGGACAGGAAGATGAGAAGGAATGCAAAGCCAAACAGTTTGACCTCAGTTATGTGACTCTGGAAGGTAATATCGGCTGTATGGTGAACGGCGCCGGTTTGGCGATGGCGACAATGGATCTGGTCAAGTTCAAAGGTGGAGCGCCAGCCAATTTCCTGGATGTAGGCGGCGGAACGAATGCCGAAAAAGTAGCGGAAGCTTTCAAACTGATATTGTCGGATAATAATGTCAAAGCTGTACTGGTCAATATTTTTGGCGGTATTGTGCAGTGTGATGTTATCGCTCAAGGGATTCTGGCGGCAGTTAAAGAAATCAATCTGACAATCCCCGTTGTAGTGAGACTGGAAGGCACTAATGCAGAACAGGGCAGGGCCTTATTGAATGACTCAGGACTGGGTTTGATTGCCGCCGAAGATTTGAATCATGCCGCCGAACAGGTTGTCGCTTTAGCAGGAGGACAGCCATGAGTATTCTGATTAATCAAGACACCAAACTGCTTTGTCAGGGATTTACCGGAAAACAGGGCACTTTCCATTCACAACAAACTTTGGCATATGGTACCCAATTAGTAGCAGGCGTCACGCCCGGACGCGGTGGACAAACACATTTGGATGTGCCGGTTTTTGACACCGTACAGGAAGCGGTTAATGAGACCGGCGCTAACGCCAGCGTTATTTATGTCCCGCCATTTTTTGCAGCTGATGCGATTCTGGAAGCTGTTGATGCAGGTGTTGAGTTAATTGTCTGTATTACTGAAGGTATTCCTGTTTTACACATGCTGCGGGTAAAAGCGGCTATGGCCGGGACGGATTCATTATTGGTAGGGCCTAATTGCCCTGGCGTGATTACTCCGGGTGAATGTAAAATCGGTATTATGCCGGGACATATTCATATGCCGGGTAAAATCGGTATTGTTTCCCGCTCCGGTACATTGACCTATGAAGCCGTGCATCAAACGACTACGCAAGGACTGGGACAAAGTACCTGTGTCGGTATCGGCGGAGATCCGCTTCATGGATTGAATTTTATCGATGTCATCAGTCGCTTTCAGGATGATGAACAAACTGAAGGGATTGTTATGGTGGGTGAAATCGGCGGTAGTGAAGAAGAGGAAGCCGCAGAATTTATCAAAAATAATGTCACTAAACCGGTGGTTTCGTATATTACCGGCCGTACAGCACCGCCGGGAAAAAGAATGGGACATGCCGGCGCCATTGTAACCGGTGGTAAGGGAACGGCG
>CAYNIU010000195.1:2131-3985 GCA_964397365.1 uncultured Methylomarinum sp.
TTATCATTTAATGACATTAAAAATTGCATTGGCCCAGGTCAATCTTACGGTTGGCGATATTCAGGCTAATACCGCCAAAATTATTGAAGTAGCAAACTTTACCAGAGATCATCACTTAGCTGATCTGGTTGTTTTTCCGGAATTAACCGTGACAGCCTATCCGCCGGAAGATTTGTTGTTCAGGGCCGATTTTATTGAGGCGGCCAGACAGGCGGTTATGGAAATTGCTCAGGCAGTAAACGGGATTGATATTGTTTTAGGATACCCGGAACAGGATGGACGCGTTTTATACAATAGTGCTGTGGTATTGCGGAATGGAAAAATTCTGACCACTTACCGAAAAAAGGAATTGCCTAATTATGGGGTATTTGATGAGCAACGCTATTTTACTCCAGTTGATGAACTGAGTTTGTTTGAGGCAAAAAGCACAACAATTGGCATCACTATCTGTGAAGATATCTGGCAAAGTGATATGGTTTCCCGGAATAAACAAGCCGGTGCGGAGATTATATTAACCCTGAATGCTTCACCCTTTCATGCCGGTAAAATCCATGAGCGGGAAGCTGTTGTTTGCAACCAGGCTAAAGATGCCGGAATTTCGCTGGTTTATGTGAATCAGATTGGCGGCCAGGATGAACTGGTTTTTGATGGCGCTTCTTTTGTGGTCAATCAGCAAGGAAAAGTGGTTTTTCGGGCGGCAGAGTTTGAAGAACAAATCAGCGCGGTCGAATTTAATCGCAACGAACCGCTTAAAAGCAACTGTGCACCGTTGTACAACGAAATTTCCAGTGACTACAAAGCCTTAGTGCTGGGCGTTAAGGATTATGTCAGAAAAAATGGTTTTCAGGGCGCCATTCTCGGGCTCTCAGGAGGTATTGATTCGGCCTTGGTTTTGGCGATTGCTGTTGATGCCCTGGGCGCTGATAATGTGGAAGCGGTGCTGATGCCTTCCCGTTATACTCAGGATATGAGTAACGAGGATGCTGTTCAGGAGGCCGAGGCGCTAGGTGTAAAGCATCATACCATTGCAATAGAGCCCGCTGTGACGGCTTTTACAGCTATGCTGGCCGATATTTTTGCCGGCTCCGAAAAAGATACCACGGAAGAAAATATACAAGCGCGTTCGCGAGGAGTCGTCTTAATGGCCATGTCAAACAAACAGGGTAAGCTGTTATTGACCACCGGTAATAAAAGTGAAATGAGTGTCGGCTATGCCACGCTTTATGGTGACATGGCCGGCGGTTTTGCACCGATTAAAGATGTACCCAAGTTGCTGGTGTACCAACTGGCAAAATACCGAAACAGTTTGTCAGCGGTCATTCCGGAACGCGTTATTACCCGTCCTCCATCTGCAGAATTGGCTTCTGATCAGGTTGATGAAGACTCTTTACCCGCGTATTCGGTTCTGGACCCGGTGTTGGAAATGTATGTCGAAAAAGATAACTCCGCGCAGGACATTATTGCCGCAGGTTTTAAACCGGAAGATGTATACAGGGCTATTTCTTTAGTTGATCGTAACGAATACAAACGCAGACAGGCGCCTCCGGGAATTAGAATAACCCCGAGGGCATTTGGTCGTGACCGGCGCTATCCAATTTCCTCCGGGTATCGCGGTACAGGCAGTTAATACCGAACTATGCAGATGAATATTACCCCTGAAATGATCGGCTATATCGCCGCTACATTAACCACATCGTCTTTTTTACCGCAGGCGATTATGACGATTAAAACCCGCGATACCGAGTCACTGTCTTTAGGTATGTACAGCACTTTTACGCTGGGCGTATTGCTGTGGCTTATTTATGGACTGTACTTGTCTGACAAGGCCATAATTTTTGCCAATGCGGTTACCTT
>CAYNIU010000196.1:0-3975 GCA_964397365.1 uncultured Methylomarinum sp.
AAATGGACGGCGCGGAGTTTTTGAGCAAGGCGGCTGAGAAATGGCCGGATATTGTGCGTATTTTGCTGACTGGCTTTGCTGATATAGAGTCTACAATTGCTGCGGTAAATAAAGGTAAAATTGACAGTTATTGTCACAAACCGTGGGATGACGATGATCTTAAAACATTGGTTAATAAGGCGCTGGCACAAAAACGTATGGCCGATGAACGGGTTCAATTGTTTGCGATTATTAATCAACAAAACCTGCAACTTAAAGATTTTAACAGACAGCTGGAAGAAAAGGTCGAACAACGTACCGAACAGTTGAAAAAGTCATTAAAGCAAATTGACAATGCCCATAAGACTTTAAAAAAACAATATACTGACACGATCAAAACCTTTGCTAGAATTATTGAACTGAGGCCGGGAATAAAAAGCGGACATGCAAAATATATTGCTGAAATTGCCTATAAAATTGCTTCAAAACTGGGACTTCCTGAAGAACAGAAAAAAAATATCCTGTATGCCGGGTTGTTGTTGCAGATCGGTAAAATAGGTCTGGACGATGATGTATTGAGTCAACCTTTTTATTCGATGTCTACAGAAATGCGTCACCGTTATTTAAGTCATGCTCTGGAAGGTGAAGCATTGTTAAAAGATATGGCGCAGTTAAAGGAGGCGGCTTTATTAATACGCCATCAGTTTGAACGTTTTGACGGCAGTGGCTATCCTAATGGACTGATTGGTGATCAGATTCCTGTCGGCTCACGTATTCTACAAGTGATCAGGGACTATATTTCTTTTCTGGAAGGATCAATGACAGGACACAGAATGACTGTGGCTGATGTCAACAGTCGATTGATAAATAAAAAAGGCAGTTTTTATGATCCGTTGATCATTGATACTTTCATAGCGGTATTGACTGAAATGGAGGCGCAAACCATTCGTCCGGTGGTGGAAATTTCCTGGACAAAATTACAGCCGGGTATGGAAGTCGAAGAAATTCGTTATGATGACAGATTGTTTCTTAAAGATTGTATTCTGGATAAAGCCAAAATTTATGACATTGTTGCTTTGCGGGAAAAAGTAGGGGATAAATTACAAATAAAAGTACGATTGGGGGAAGCTGATGTTGCATCTCAATCGGCGCCGATCAACAGAACACAATAATGGTTATTTGGGGTCTTCTTCTAAAGTTTTCAAATCTTCTTCGTCCAGAATAATAGCACCATTGTCGGCCCAGTTAACTTGTGTAATACCAGGTTCTTCTGCTTCCAGAGCCATTAAAATAGCATCTTTTTCGTCCAGCATTTTTTGTTGTTCCCGGACCTGGTCTGCGAGCTGCTGGTTTTCCAGTAATATTCGTTTATGCTCCAGACCACCCTTTACTGCATTACTGATCTCAAAATTGTTCCAAGGCTTATTAATAAAACGGTAGACTTCGGCGCTATTAATGGCGGCCTGAGCACTTTCCAGATCAGCATAGCCAGTCAATATAATACGGATACTATCGGGTTGTATTTTCCTGAATTTACAAAGAAAATCGACGCCATCCATACCCGGCATTCGGAAATCAGAAATGACCAGATCAAATTTTTGTTCTTTTGCCAGTAACAGAGCTTCTTCACCGCTGGTGAAAGTGGTTATAGCGTATTTTTTCAGAATCCGTGATAAGGAACGTAATACATTGGGTTCATCATCAACCAACAGGATTTGAGGGGTATTTTCTTTTGGTAACATGGTCTTTTTGCAGAAATTGGTTTTGAGAACGTGTGCGAAATAATTTCTATAATTTATTTGATGCGTGTTCGTTATGTTCTATAGCATAGTTGATGACGTAAAAACTGTGGCGATTGATTGTCTTATTATATTTGTAAATATAGGCTATATTGAGGATGTACCCCTTCTACTAAAGCCAATTTTCATGAATATCTATGACAACGGCAACATTTTAAATTATAGCTATCAATTCAAACCCTCCAATCATGAAGTTATCCAGATTGATCTTAAAATTGATAGCAAAACCACAACATTAATTTCTGAGCATGAGGCGGAGCTACCACTCTGGACAAAACTGGAGTTTCAGCAATGTTTCAATTGTCCGTTAAATATGCAAGATTCACCGCATTGTCCTGTTGCCGGAAATCTTTTTCCACTAATTGAGGCCTGTTCATCAATGGTGTCATTTGATGAAGTAGATGTTCGTATTGTGACCAATGACCGGGTTATTTCAGCCCATACCACAGCGCAACATGCGGTTAGCTCTGTATTAGGCCTGGTGATGGCGACCAGTCCGTGCCCTCATACCGGCTATCTAAAACCAATGGCGCATTTTCATGTTCCTTTGTCAGGAGAAGAGGAAGGCATTTACCGGACAGTGTCCATGTATTTATTGGCTCAATATTTCCGCAGTAAAAAGGGAGTATCTCATAATTATGATGTTGTCGGGTTAACGGAAATCTATCAGAATCTGAAGGTTGTCAACAGGGCAATGGCAGAACGGCTAAGAGCGGCAATTAAACAGGATGCGGCTGTCAATGCCATTATTTTACTGGATCTGTTGACTCAGGCGGTTACTTGGTCAATTGAGGAAGAGTTGCAAGAAATTGAATATTTATTTCAGGAATATATTCAAAAGAAGTGATGCTGCTGATGAATAAATAGATTGGCGTATCTACACCTGGCTTTTTTAAGGGGGGCGAGTAATTACAGATTGGCTTGTAAAAAATCTGAACACCGGGTAAAGTTCGGCGGTTTTAACTGAAGGTGTCTGGCTGGGACAATTCTTTAACCGGTCTTTACTTAAATATTACAGGATTATCATTAATGTCTATTTCTACCGCAGTAGTTGAATCCGTGATCCGTGAAGCCGGATCTATCGCTATGAATCATTTCAGGGATTTGGCGAATCTTGAGGTTAATAAAAAAAGTTCCAGAGATTTGGTTACAAAAGCTGATGTGGAGGTAGAGGCTTATTTAAAAAAGGCGCTGGAACACGAATATCCACAATATGGTTTCTGGGGTGAAGAAAGCGGTCAAACAGCCGATCAAAGGAGTCGCTGGATTGTTGACCCCATTGATGGCACCCATTCATTTGCTAAAGGCCAATATTTCTGGTCGATCAGCGTAGCTTTGGAAATTGAAGGGGAATTGGTGTTTGGCGCTGTTTATGCACCGGCTCTGGATGATTATTACTGTGCGGAGAAAGCCAAGGGAGCCAGTAAAAATGGTCGGACTATTCACGTATCAAGTGAAACCCAATTGTCTGAATCAATGATTGCAACCGGGTTTGCCTGTTTGCGTTCTTACTTGAAGGACAATAACCTGGCGCGCTTTTGCAGAATTGCTGAAGTGACTACCGGTCAGCGCCGTTTTGGTTCGGCGGCTATGGATTTATGTCTGGTCGCTGACGGTCAGGTGGATGCTTTTTGGGAGCAGGAGTTAAATTTATATGATGTTGCAGCCGGTGGTTTAATTGCCAAAGAAGCCGGTGGAAGTGTGACGGATTTTAAAGGACGGGAAGGGATTTTTCCCAAGCAGATATTAGCGACTAACGGATTATTGCTACAGCAATTGTTGACATTAATGTAAAAAAACGTAATTACTCAGCGTATATATGCATTTAATTTCACTCACTTACTCCGAGTCGTCACAAAAGAACAACTGTTATAATCTCTGGCGATGTAGGTGCGGATTTATCCGCATCATACGAAACAATTCACACCTACTGTAACCAAAATAGATTATCCGGCTTTGGCTATTTCAGCACGCATGTCATCAATGACTTGTTTATAGTCAGGCTGGCTGAAAATAGCCGATCCAGCGACAAAGGTGTCAGCACCAGCCGCTTTGATATCACGGATGTTGTCTACTTTTACGCCGCCGTCGATTTCCAGACGAATGTCAAAACCGCTTTCATCAATTCTTTTTCTGACTTCGCGTAACTTATCCAATGCAGAAGGAATAAATGACTGGCCGCCGAAACCGGGATTTA
>CAYNIU010000197.1:0-3939 GCA_964397365.1 uncultured Methylomarinum sp.
ATCTGGCCAACGGCGAGCATAACCGCGACGGCTGCAACCATAATCTGAGTTCCAATTGCGGCGCAGAAGGCAAAACCGATGATGCTTTTATCCTGGCATTGCGCCGGAAACAGGCGAAAAATATTTTTGCCATTCTGTTGCTTAGCCAGGGAGTCCCCATGTTATTGGCCGGCGATGAATTCCTGCACAGTCAAAAAGGTAATAACAACTGTTACTGCCAGGATAATGAGTTAGCCTGGCTGAACTGGGATATGGCGAAACAAAATGCGGATATATTACACTTTGTACAATTAATGATTCAGCTAAGAAAAAGACACTGTTCACTGATGCGCCGACATTTTTTTACTGGCCAGTTAATTGAAAACCGGGATATTCCCGATATCTGCTGGCATGACCGCTCTGCTACTCAATCACCTGACTGGAATGATCATAATTCTCAATTCCTGGCTTTTACTCTGGCCGCGTCAGACCCTAAGGAATCCGACCTATATATCGCTATGAATATGGCGGCCGAAGCAACTACATTAGAACTTCCGGCCATTAGCGGCAAAACTTGGTGCCTGTCTGTTGATACATCAAAGCCTTCATTAGAGGATATAATTCCCAGAACCCAGCAAAAACCCTATACAGATCCCTATTATCTAATTGCCGACCGTTCTATTGTCGTATTTGAAAATATTAACTCCGAAACTTTTTAACATCATTTAGACGACAATGCTTAAGTTAAATGCGGGAGTGGATTCATATCCATAACTTAGCCTAATGGTAGCGCGCCCCGCATCGGATAAAGGTTATTTATAGAGTCACCGCCAACCAAGCATTTACGAATTTGTTGAATCAATATCTTAAAACTCAGAAAAACTCTTTAAATTTATTAGCCGGCACCGGCTTGGCAAAATAATATCCCTGAAAAACAGAACACCCTTTAGCCACTAGAAAGTCTTTTTGTTGCTGTGTTTCCACACCTTCCGCAATCACATTCAATTTCAGGCTATGGGCTATATTAATTATGGTTTCTACGATAATAGCGTCATTTTCACTCGTGGAAATATCCTTGACAAAACTCCGGTCAATTTTCAACTGATCGAGCGGTAATTGTTTCAGATACGCCAGAGAGGAATATCCCGTACCAAAATCATCAATCGAAATATTGACGCCGATTTTTTTCAATTCCTGCATTTTTCCGGCGGTGCTATCAACATTATCAATCAGCACTCCTTCTGTTAATTCAATAATCAGATGCGCCGCAGAAAGCTTATTATCATGTATGACCTGCTCAACCCGTGAAACAAAATCGGCTTGTCTGAATTGTTTTGAACTGACATTCACCGCTATATGCTCAAGATTCAACCCCTCCTCCAGCCAGGAGCGCATTTGCGCACAAGCCTGATTCAGCACCCAATACCCCAGTGGTATAATGAGTCCTGTTTCTTCTGCAATGGGAATAAAATTAGCAGGAGCAATCAATCCTCGTTCAGGATGTTGCCAACGAAGCAGAGCTTCAACGCTGACAACCGTTCCGGCCTTATCAACTTGTGCTTGAAAATGTAGTGTAAAATCCTGCTTCTTTAACGACAAACGTAACTCTTTTTCCAGAAAAAGTCTAACATCTGCTGTTTCCTGTAAATCCGGATGAAAAAAACTGATCGTATTCCGCCCTTGTTCTTTTGAACGGTACATCGCTTTATCCGCCTGTTGTAATAATTGGGCAGCTGAAATATTGTGTTCTGGAAATAATGAAATACCAATACTTGAAGAACAATGGTGTTCATAATTACTGATAAAGTAGGGCTGTTCCAACCGGTTTCTGATTTTTTCAGCTATGATCAGAGTACTTTCAGTAGCCAGCTCCAGACTTGCTTCATGTGCTCTGATCATAACCACAAATTCATCCCCTCCAAACCTGGCCGCCAAATCCTCTTCCCGTAAGCTATGCCGAATGCGGTTTGCCACTTCAATCAACAACTCATCACCAACATGATGACCTAAAGAATCATTTAAAATTTTGAATCTATCCATATCCAGAAAAATAATGGCGCCAAATACTGAATTTCTTTTGGCAACAGACAGCTCAATATTAAGCTGGCTTAACAATAATCGTCTGTTCGCAAGCCCCGTCAGAGGATCATAAAAAGCCAGTTTGTAAACCTCTTGCTCTGATTTTCTTTGTTCAGTAATGTCTCTAATACTGACTAAAGCCAGCCTATCTCCCAATGAAGGTAGTAGCGCTAAATTGATTAAACAGAGAATTTCCCGCCCTTCTTGATTGAGATGCGTCCACTCAAAAGAAACCCTGCCATCGCTGATAAGTTTATTGATATAATTCCGAGCCAGTTCAGCACTATCAATACCATTGGGTTGGACTGGGGGCGACAGCTCCACTGGACCAATATGCCCTAAAGCATCCTGATTCAGCCCATATAGAAGCAATGCATTCTCATTGGCATCGGTAAAATACATATTCTCAAGATCAAGAATCACTAATGCTTCAATCGCATTTTCAAATAATGTTTTATATTTGGATTCGCTTAACTTCAAGGTTTCTTCAGCTTTGCGGCGATCAGTAATATCCAGCATAACGCCGACGACTTCTCTGGCTTTGCCATCAGCTACAACGATATTGACCACATTTCTCAACCAGACAATTTCTCCAGCTTTGCTCCGCATCCGGTATTCGAATTCATGCTGTTTTAATTGCCCGATCTCAGACAAACAAAAGTCAGACACCCACTTTTGATCATCTTTATGCATATGCTTAACCCAAAAGCGTTCTTCTTTCAGCCACGTCTCGACCGGATACCCCAATATCTTTTCCGCTTCATCACTGACGAAAGTAAATCGATTCATATCAGGATTTGCTCGCCACACTATAGCTGTTTGTGCCTGCACCAGACTTCTGTATTGCGACTCACTTTCCATTAAAGCTTGGGTTCGAATACGCACTAATTCTTCTGTTCGCAGAGTGCGGCCACTCAGCATTAACAATCCTATGCCGGTCAAACCGGTAATAATAAAACTGCCGAGTAACAACTCCCAGATGCTCCAGGAAAGCTGGCTGTGGTAAAAATCAGCTGATGGTTGATAAGTGATAGTCCAAATACGATCAGCAATTTTTATGTGTTCCTGCTTTTGTAATGCCAGAAGATTAAGGTTATCCGCAGTTGTGCCTGACAAATTGCTATACAATTTTTTGTTCCGGTCTTCTATTTGTATCAATAGCTGTACATCAGGAAGATAGGAAAAAGCTTTTTGAACTTCAGTTTCCACCCGCATTACCACCGCAGTAAACCCTTTTAAGGCCTGTCTTTTATTATCAACACCATCTAACAGCCTATTTTTAAAATACACCGGTGAATAAACGACAACTCCAGCCTTTTTTTCAGTATCCTGAATCAGTTGCAATGGTTCTGCGATGGCTGTCTTTCCTGTATCCCTAGCTTTTTCTAGCGCTTTTAATGCCACAGGGTTACTGCCAACATCAAATCCTAATGCGCGTTGATTTAATTTCAATGGTTGTACATAGGTAATGGGAAAATATTCAGATCGCCTTGAAGCGGAAACCATGTTGTTTTCCGCATTCGCTTCTCGAATAATCTGTCTACTACTACCGTCACGCCCATAGTTTTCAAATTGTTTGCGCTTACTTAAGGGGACAAAGGAGATCCACTCCAGAGCTTGGATACTCTGATGCCTGTTAATAATTGGCCGGGTCAAGATAAAAAACTCCTTATCAGTCACCGATACCGAACTATCAAAAAACCCCTTTAAGATTTGATTGATTTCCACATGATTCTGAATTTCATTTTCCAAAGCTGCTTGAAATGAAATCACCTGACGTTCAAAAATGGATGCTATGCGTTCAGCTTCCAGCTTCTGATTGAATTGAAACACGCCGACAACCAGAATAAGCACAAATATCAATGGAAAAGCCACCAGTCT
>CAYNIU010000198.1:0-3930 GCA_964397365.1 uncultured Methylomarinum sp.
AAAATTTAAATCAAGCCATGTTTGGCATGGGTTGTTTCTGGGGAGCCGAAAAGAAATTCTGGCAATTACCCGGCGTCTATTGTACTGCCGTGGGTTACACTAATGGTTATACCCCAAATCCCACTTATGATGAAGTCTGTACGGGGTTAACCGGCCATGCTGAAGTGGTCAAAGTCGTTTTCGACCCGCAAATAATCAGTTATTCACAATTACTGGTCATTTTCTGGGAATCCCATAATCCAACGCAGGGAATGCGGCAGGAAGTCGATATCGGCAACCAATATCGCTCGGGCATCTATACCTTTTCCGAATCACAAACCGAGGCCGCTCTGGAAAGCAAAAAGCATTACCAGAACAGATTGACAACTGCCGGATTCGGCGCCATCACCACAGAAATTCTTCCGGCACCGGTATTTTATTATGGCGAAAACTATCATCAGCAATACCTGGCTAAAAACCCGCGATTAAGCTCTTGCGATATTTCGCTTGAACAAACCGGGAGGCCATCGTTCGCTGCAAATTAAGGAATGGAAGCGAAATGACTTTCAGTCACCATATGAACTGAAAAATCCACAGTAACGGGCTGCTTTAGCTGATCTGACAACTGCCGTTCAAAAGCAGCCAGTAATTGAGAATCCGGCATGTGCTTACTCAGCAGATCAGCGCTCAGTCTTAATGGTGTTCCAGGACGAATTTTAATATTCCGTAATTGCAACGTTTGTCCGGCTATTTCATAATTCTGGCTGAGCAATTGCTTTTTAATTTCAGCCATTTTCTGCATATTTAAAAAAGAAAAAAATAGTGGCACAGAAATAACGACAACCAAAAATACCGAAATCAATATCCCTTTTTTCGCTCTTGAAAACGGCGCAAATCCAATTACCATAAAAGACAGGCCGGCGGCCATGATAATGCCAGTCAAATTCGTCAGAAACAGTAGCATAGCGCCATAAAAAACCTCAACGTTCAACCATCCCAGGCCGATACCTGATACACATAAAGGCGGCACTAAAGCGACGGCAATCGCCACGCCCGGCAAGCTTTTCGCAATATTTTCCCGGGCATTGGCAAAAGCGCCGGCGATACCGGAAAGTACGGCAACCAGTAAATCCAGTGTGCTAGGATGCAAGCGCCCTTCTATTTCGCCGGTGACCTCTTGAAAAGGCAATAACAAAGCTATCAATGCTGATAAAGACAGGGCTATCACCATACCGATAAACAAGGTCAGAAATGCTTTTCGGCTTAATTCAACATCAGAACGCAGCACCCCCATCGACAGGGAAATAATGGGCGCCATCAATGGCGCCAACACCATGGCGCCGATAACGACAGAAGGACTGTTAAGAAACAGTCCCAAGGTAGCCAATAAAGAACTCAATACCATTAGCAATACAAAAGAGCTGCTTATACAGGCGCTTTCTTTTAAGGTTAGAAACAATTCTTTAAAATCTGATTCCAGTGCATGCGAAAAAAAAGGCAGGGTTTTGCTTAAATATTTTATCCTGTCTTCCTGTTGCGGTAATTGTTCGCAACTGACATTTTCCTTGTCATCGCTATCATATTGTCTTTCTCTGAACTTCTCCCCGGCATTGACACGTAGACCTTCATTCAAAGTTTCAAGTTGTAATTCACAAGTCGTCAACGGTTTATTATTCACCAGATAATGAGTATCCATCGGTGATTTAATGGTCAATGACCCGGTACGAACATATCCTAGTTGTTGAAACAGTCTCTTTTTCTGCGATGACAAAAATGCTGATGTTGATATTTGTAAATAAGCCAAAATAGAATGTGGTGCAAACAACACCACCGAGAGCCGTCCATCTCTTAATGAAACAGAATCGTTAAACAGATTAAATAATGGCCCGCTTTTATGAAAATCCAGCAAAACCATCCCGGTAATGGCCGTTGAAATTGTTTTGCCTTTGCCGGTAACCAAGGTGACTGGATGCGGCGTTAATGAAAATGCATGTATAAATCGCTTTAACTGGAATACAACTTCATATATCCCCTGATATTCGCCACTGTCACCAATGAACTCAGCCATTGTGGTTTGATTGACCAGGTTGACCCCGTTAATCACAATTTCATCGTTACAGCGAATTAAATCTATAAGTATTGGCTCTTCAGACAATGCTACCTGCAAACACTCATCAAAATGCCCTGGCAACTCCAGATGCTTAAAAAACAGTGATGGAGCATCTCCGGTAACCGGCAAAAAACCCAGTGAGATTTTTTTCTGACAGGCGAAAGACAAAACCTGTGGATAGTCTTTCTGCTCAATCCATAACAGAGCATGATTCAGATCCTCCTGAGGATGAAGCGACGAGCATTCCGACAATTTAACGGTACGAATTTCAATACTATTTTCGGCCACCAGCGCATGATCTGTCACATGAGCCAGTTGCTCCGCCACTATGGGAGAATAGATAAGGTAGACTTTTCTAGGTTGACTCATAATGACCTGTCTATTGAAATGCAGTTCTGCCAGAGGGTAAATTTAATGTGGGATAACTCACATAATCTTTGATAAAACCAAACTTCAGCTTTACCAAGCAATCTATATCATTGTACTATTAAATCGTAATGACATTCCTCTAGGAGGCTGTATGAACATTAACCCGACAAACAGCGCACTGAACCTGATCAACAGTTCCCAGCAAAAAGCCAATGAAGCGGCGCAGAATATCGCCAGATTTTCAGTCAATAAAGAAGAAGTTGGCGGTAGTAAGGATGTTAAGTCAAATGACTTATTCAAACCGGTTGTCAGCCTCAAAGAAGCTGAACTGGAGAACTCGGCCGCAGTTAAAATTCTGAAAACCGACCAGGAAATGCAAAAAAACATCCTGGATGTATTTGCTTAAAAACGAGAATGAACGCTCCTTAATCATTGAGGCTGACCTGGTAACCTAACGCTCTTATCTGCCCGGCAAATTGCAGCATTTCATTAACCGGGATCTTTTGTAATTTTTCAGCCTCCGGTTGTTGTGATTGCCGGGCAATGCTGTACAACATCACCTCATCAATCGCACCATCACTTTTAATCTGTTGCAGCAATTCCAGATAGGCCTCCTTTTCTGGTTGTGTCCAGGCATATTGCCCATATTTCAGCAGGCAGGTTTGTAATTTTGTCTTACACAAGCCGGAAGCTGTTTTTAAATGCTCAATCACTTTCCGATTACTTTCCAGACAATGATTGATTTGCTTGCGCCCTTGTTGAGTTGCGCTATCAAGCTTAAACCAGACTTCACCTTTAAAACGATTTAATTGCTGTAAACCCGCCTGAACTTTAGCCTGATGCATTAAACTGCCGTTACTGATCAACACAAAATGGCTACCTGGAAACACACCGTTGTTACTGGCTGTTTCACCAATCAATGCCACCGCTCGATCAAAATCAGGCACACTGGTTGGTTCACCATTGCCAGAGATGGCAATATCTTTAATGATCCGTTGCTGTTTTGGTACATTAAAACGCTCATAAAAATCCCCGAATAATACCAGATCAAGAAAAAACTCCAATTCCTGCTGCAGTAATTGAAAATCAAGCTTAGGCGCTGCCCCACGTTTTAACTCAGAAACCTGACAATAAACACAGCGCCAGTTACAGGCATTGTTAGTATTAAAATTAATACCAATCGACAACCCGCCAGCTCTTCGGGATAGTACTGGGTACACATATTTCAATCCGGCCACATCACGGCTGTGATCGGTTGTCGTTAATTGTTGTCTCATTTCCAAACTTAAGAATCTCGCTAAAACATGTTATTCTACTCGGCTAATGATCTATTGATTATAGTTTTATTTGGAGACAAACATGAGTGAAAGAATTGTAATGCGCACCGGTGAAGCACTGGTTGCAGGCGGCCCTGCAGGCACTGCTGCAGAACCTGAAATTGTAATCGGCGAACTGGACGGCCCGGTCGGCAC
>CAYNIU010000199.1:0-2647 GCA_964397365.1 uncultured Methylomarinum sp.
CTGTCCCGTTTTGAAAAATGAATAGTTTAAAAAAAACCTGATCAGACTTAGACTATCATTTTACTACCGACCCCATCAAATCCAGTGTCTGATCTAAAAAAAACGCCTTTATACGATCTCCACCTGGCATTAAATGCCAAAATGGTGGCTTTTGCCGGTTACCAACTACCGCTTCAATATCCAACAGGGATTATCAAGGAACACCTGCACTGCCGTTCCCAGGTCGGTTTATTTGACATTTCCCATATGGGACAATGTTTAGTCAGTGGCGACAATATGACCGAACAGCTGGACAGCCTGACGCCGACCAACATTAAAAACCTTGCCAGCGGACAACAGCGCTATACCGTTTTAACTCATTCCGATGGCGGCATTATCGACGATATCATCATCACCCGCCTGCAAAACAACTTTCTGATTGTCGTCAATGCCGCCTGCAAGGAAAAAGATTTTGCTTATTTGCAAAGTAAACTAAGCGGTAAAATCCGGGTATTATCGGATCAGGCTTTATTGGCTTTACAGGGTCCGGCTGCTAAAAACATCATGTCACAATTATCGCCGCCCGCCTGTCACCTGTCTTTTATGCACGCCTTGAGAACTGACATTCAAGGTATCGAATGCACCATCAGCCGGTGCGGTTACACTGGTGAAGATGGTTTTGAAATTTCAGTCGCAGGGCAATATGCCGGGCAACTGGCCGAATTGATTTTATCATTTCAACAGGTTCAACCTGTTGGCCTGGGTGCCAGAGATACCTTACGGCTGGAAGCAGGACTCAGTCTTTACGGTCATGAGCTTAACGAAAATATAACGCCCGTTGAAGCAGGTTTGAGTTGGTTAATTGATAAACACAAACAGGATTATCCCGGCGCTGAAAGAATTCAGCAACACAGTCAACAAGGTGCCCCCAGAAAACGAGTCGGACTGACCATAGAAGGAAAACAACCGGTACGGGAGCATCATGAAATCCATACCCAAAATGGACAACTGACAGGCATCATTACCAGTGGCAGTTTTTCACCGTCACTCAACAAACCGATTGCGCTGGGTCTGATTGATCGGCAATGTTCAGATAAAATCCTCTACGCACACATCAGAAACAGAAAAATCCCCATGCAGGTTACACCACTGCCCTTTGTTCCCCACAGATACTACAGAGGCTGATTATGTCAACACCAAAATCTGTCTTAAGTGAACTGGAAATGCGCGGTCATTTTATCCAGCGACATATTGGCAACAACCCACAGCAGAGCGACGCCATGCTGGCTGAACTGGGATTGAATAAACTCGAAGATTTAATTGATCAGGCTATTCCTGACAATATTCTCAATCATGAACCGTTAAAGCTGACTGATACCATTAGCGAACGCGCTGTCATCAAATATTTGCGTAAAATGCGCAATCGTAACAAGGTATTCACCTCGCTAATCGGCATGGGCTATTACGATACCGTCATGCCGGCCGTGATCAAACGCAATGTCCTGGAAAACCCCGGCTGGTACACTGCCTATACACCTTATCAGGCAGAAGTCAGTCAGGGGCGCCTGGAAGCGTTACTCACTTTCCAGCAAATGATTACCGATTTGACCGGAATGGAAATAGCCAACGCTTCGCTGTTGGACGAAGCGACAGCGGCGGCCGAGGCGATGGCGATGTCCAGACGCATATCTAAAAGCGTCTCAAACTGCGTGTTTATTGATCAGGACTGTCATCCACAAACGTTGGCCGTGATGCAAACCCGAGCCGAATCATTAGGCTTTGAGGTGTTAATCGGCAATCCCTGGCAACAACTGGAACAGCATGATTTTTTTGCCGTGCTGGTACAATATCCCGCCACAACCGGCGAAATCCATGATTTGACCACTATTGTTGAAATTGCCCATCGCCAATCCGCACTGGTCACTGCCGCCGCTGATCTGCTTAGTCTGGTATTGCTGAAACCGCCAGCTGCCTATGCGGTCGATATTGTCGTGGGCAGTTCGCAACGCTTTGGTGTCCCCATGGGTTTCGGGGGTCCCCATGCGGCTTTTTTTGCCACTAAAGACGCTTACAAGCGTTCCATGCCCGGCCGTATCATTGGCGTATCCAAAGACAGTCAGGGACAACCGGCTTTGCGTATGGCGTTGCAAACCCGTGAACAACATATTCGTCGTGACAAAGCCACCAGTAATATTTGTACATCTCAGGTTTTACTGGCCGTCATTGCCGGTTTTTATGCCATTTATCACGGTCCACAAGGTCTCCGGTTAATTGCCGGCAGAGTCCATCGCTACAGTCAAATACTGGCAAAAGGTCTGCAATCTCTGGGTTATAACATTCTGACCCAACAGTTTTTTGATACCTTTGTTATCCATACCCCAGGCAAAGCCAAACGCCTGGCCGGCAAGGCACAGGAAGCGGAAATCAACCTGCGTATTATTGATGCCGATCATTTAGGCATTTCACTGGATGAAACCAGCAATCGCGATGTTATCAGAAGCGTCTGGCGAGTTTTTTCCGCAGCGACTGATAATCAACCGAATATCAATGCCCTGGATAAAATCATCGATGATTGTATTGCAGAGGAATTATTGCGTCAGGATGACATTCTGCGACACCCTGTATTCCGAAAATATCATTCTGAAACAGAAATGATGCGCTATATGCG
>CAYNIU010000199.1:2747-3832 GCA_964397365.1 uncultured Methylomarinum sp.
CGCAATATCTGCCTGATACCGGCTTCAGCTCACGGAACCAATCCCGCCAGCGCGGTCATGGCCGGTTTAAAAGTAGTGGTATTAGCCTGTGATGATAACGGTAATGTCAGCCTGGAGGATTTACGGCAAAAAGCAGCCGAATATCATCATACCCTGGCAGCATTAATGATTACCTATCCCTCCACACATGGTGTCTATGAACAATCTTTTCGCGACCTGTGCGATATTGTTCATCAACATGGCGGTCAGGTTTATCTGGATGGCGCTAATTTCAATGCCTTGGTAGGATTATGCCGGCCTGGTAAAATCGGCGCCGATGTCGCTCATCTGAATTTGCATAAAACCTTCAGTATTCCTCATGGCGGTGGCGGCCCCGGAGCCGGTCCGATTGGTGTAGGCAGTCACTTGGCCCCTTATCTGCCGGATCACCCCATCGTTAAAGAGGTGAATCCGCATAAAACCGAACAGGGCACAGTCGGTACTGTTTCTTCAGCGCCCTGGGGTTCAGCCAGCATTCTGACCATTTCCTGGGCCTATATCGCCATGATGGGGGCTTTGGGGCTGAAACAGGCGACTTTACAGGCTATTTTAAATGCCAATTACATTGCCAAACGCTTGGCGCCGTATTACCCAATACTTTATACCGGCAAAAACGGCCGGGTCGCGCATGAATGTATTATCGACTGCAGACAATTTAAAAAAACCTGCCATATTACCGTTGACGATATTGCCAAACGCTTAATTGATTACGGTTTCCACGCGCCGACAGTATCCTTTCCAGTAGCCGAAACGCTGATGATTGAACCCACCGAAAGTGAAGATAAAGGCGAGATCGACCGTTTCTGTCAGGCCCTGATCAGTATCAGACAGGAAATCAAAGCCATCGAAACCGGTCAGGCCGATCCTGTCAACAACGTATTACATAATGCGCCACATACTCATCAGCTGTTATTGCAAGACTGGCAACTACCTTACAGCAAACAGCAGGCTTTTTTCCCGAACAATCATCAACAGGATGATAAATACTGGCCGCCGGTAGGTCGCATTGACAATGTGTACGGTGACAGGCATTTACAATGCAGTTG
>CAYNIU010000200.1:0-3799 GCA_964397365.1 uncultured Methylomarinum sp.
CGAAACGGATACATTGATTACTACGGTGACGAAGGGGGAATAGTATTTGATTGTGACGGGACCGTTAAGGCGGCGCTTGTTATTAAAAACAGAGTAGAAAACCCGTTTTATGTTCCTGTAGAAACAATGAAAGACATAGAGGAAAGCAAATGAAATTCCCACCAATAAACTTATGGTCTAAGCCACATTAGCCTGATTTGGAACAAGAAATGGCTGAGTGCAAAAAACAAATCTGTAGTTTTAAAAAAGAAGAAGGCAGTACTGGGAGGTTCCCGGAATGACAAACCCAGGCACAAAACACGACCAGGGCAAACCCGACTGGTCATTATTACCGCTCGATGTAGTGGGTGAAATCGTCAACGTGCTGACCTTTGGTGCCAGAAAATACGCGCGTAATAACTGGAAAAAAATAGACGACGCTGAAAACCGCTATTTTGCCGCCGCCATGCGCCATATAACCGCCTGGCAATCCGGTGAGCGTACCGACAATGAATCAGGTCTGCCGCATCTGGCACATGCAGCCTGCTGCCTGATATTCCTGTTATGGTTTGATAAACACAAATGAGGATAATATGATACCTGCCAGTTTAGTTGAGCAAGTCAAACGACACGAAGGACTACGATTAAAACCCTACATCTGCCCGGCCGGGAAACTGACCATCGGTTATGGCCGCAATCTTGATGACAACGGCATTACAGAAAAAGAAGCCGAGGAATTACTTATCAATGATTTACTTCGCGCTGAAGATGAATTATTCAAAAGCCATCCATGGGTAGAGTCACTGCCTACCAAGGTTCAGGACGCCTTGATCAATATGGTCTTCAATCTTGGTATCAGCCGGTTTAACCGCTTTAGGAAAATGCTGGCCGCATTGAAAAATAACGATTTTGATACGGCTGCAAAAGAGGCATTAAACAGCAAGTGGGCGACCCAGGTCGGAAAACGGGCGCATGAAATTGCCAATCAAATCAGACAGGGCTAAACGATGCCATACCCGGATTCAGTACAGCGCATCATTGAGTTGGTGGGTGAAACCGAGGCCATAAACTTTATCAGAAAACATGGCGGAATAACGCTGTATTTTAAATCATGTGATAATGACAAAGGGGACAGAACATGGGACATCTTGCAAAAGCATTTTAAAGGTGAAATTTTGTTTATTCCGCGCTGCTATAAGCTGATGCTGAAAAATCGCAATGCGTCAATCAAGGCGGATCGTCATCGCGGCATGAGCATCAACCAGCTGGCGCAAAAATACAAACTCACAGACCGGCAGATTTTCAATATTGTCGGTCATGACAGTGACACCAAAACAAACGATATTTTTACAGAAGTGTTTCAGGTAAACAGCGATGCAGATAGATGAAATACTGTAGAAAATAATTTTGTATAGGTGTCATTATGGGATGGTTAACCACATTATTCAGCAGTGATAAAACAGTCAGCAAGGCTGTCAATCTGGTCGATGACTCAGTTCGTGGGATGGGAAACTGGATTGATGAATTGCAGTTTACTGAGCAAGAAAAAGCCCAGGCTAATCAGAAGCTTCTGGATTTCAGATTAAAAGTATTAGACAAAACAGCAGACGAGTCCAGCGTTCGTTCGATAAGCAGGCGTATTCTGGCCTGGGCAATTACAGGCGTATTTTTAACACTGATTATGTTATCTGCCATCGGGACTATTTTAGGACTGAGCTGGGCGAAAGGCGTATTCATGATTGCAAAAAGCATCTATGAAGCCTTTCTGGCCGTGATTTCATTCTATTTTGTCAGTCAAATCGGTAACTCATGGATAGAGAAATCGAAAAAATAATGCCAGAAAACACAGTCAAAACACTACTCGAAAGCTGCGCCGGATATTTCTGGTTTATTTTTCTGGCCATCTGGGGCGGTACGGCATCGTATATCAGCCGGCTAAAACGCACAGGCAGTCATTTTTCATTCATCGAGTTGATGGGGGAGTGGACAATATCCGGCTTTACCGGGATTGTTACCGCGTATGCCTGCAATTCATTCGGGTTTGATTTTTACAAAACCGCCGCATTGACAGGCATAGCCGGACATCTTGGCGGGCGCGGGATGTTTATGCTTGAAAACTATCTGAAAAACAAGTATCTGAAATGAAGCTGACACCCAATCAGGAAAAATTTTGCCAACTGGTTGCCGATGGCAATAATTATTCTGATGCCTATCGTGAGGCGTATCCAGCATCTCAGAAATGGAAAGATAAAACCGTTAATGAATCAGCCTCCAGGCTATATAGCAAGGTTTCCGCAAGGGTTGAAACCATCCGTGGCGAAATCGCAAAAAAAAACCTGTGGACACGGGAAGAGTCGGTAAAGGTATTAGCCGATATTGCCCGGCAATCAAAGCGCGAAGCCGACCGCATTGCAGCTATCAAAGAGCTTAACAGTATGCACGGATTTAAATCCACAGAAAAACACGACATCACAAACTCAGATGGTACATTAAGACCGACAACTATAGAAATCATTGCCGTTGACGGAAAAACGCCAGATACAACTACCGGCTAAAATCGCCGGACTGTTCAGAAAGTCGCGCGGCGATGTGCGGTTTCGGTGTGCCTATGGGGGAAGGGGCAGTGGCAAGTCATTCGGCTTTGCATTGATGGCGGCGATTTTTGGCACGATGGAGCCGTTGCGAATACTCTGCACACGGGAGCTGCAAAACTCAATTAAAGAATCATTTCATGCCGAACTTAAAGCGGCGATTGCATCACAACCCTGGCTTGCCGTGCAATATGATGTCGGGGTGGATTATATCCGCGGCAAAAATGGCACAGAATTTATCTTTCGCGGATTACGCCACAATATGGGGTCGATTAAATCGCTGGCTAAAATCGACATTTGTATCATCGAGGAAGCCGAAGACGTCCCAGAGCGAAGCTGGGTTGATTTGCTGCCAACTATCCGCTCGCCACGGTCTGAAATATGGGTTATCTGGAACCCGAGAACACCGGGCAGTCCGGTGGATAACCGATTTATTCAGGACAGGCCGCCGCGTACGGTTATAGAAAAGGTGAACTGGCATGATAACCCGTGGTTTCCTGATGTGCTGGACGAGCAGCGCAGGTACGAGCAGCGCACCATGACGCCAGAGCAATACGCCAATATCTGGGAAGGGGAATACTGGACAGAAAGCGATGCCCAGGTATTGCGCGGCAAAGTGGTGGTGGATGAATTTACCCCGGAAACCATCTGGGACGGGCCGTATTTTGGTGCCGACTGGGGGTTTTCGGTTGATCCTACCACGCTGGTTAAACTCTGGATATTTGACCGCTGCCTGTATGTCGAGCATGAGGCATACGGCGTTGGCGTTGAAATCGACGAGACGCCAGCATTGTTCGATAGCGTTCCCGGCAGCCGTGAGCATGTTATCAGGGCAGACAGTGCCCGGCCAGAAACTATCAGCCACATGCGCAGGCAAGAGTTTAATATCCGCCCGGCCATCAAAGGCAAGGGTAGCGTGGAAGACGGTGTGGCGCACCTTCGCAGCTACGAAAAAATCATCATCCACCCGCGCTGCCAACATACCATCGAGGAATCACGGCTGTGGAGCTACAAAACAGACCGGCTGACCGGTGACGTGTTGCCGGTCTTGCTCGATGCCCACAATCACTGCTGGGATGCCGCCCGCTATGCCTTAGAGCCAATCATCCGGCGCGGGATGAGAGGGCACAGCATCACCACCGAACAAAATACTGCTATTGGAGCCTGGTAATGAAACATAAACAAGACATTAACCCGATTATCCAGCGGGAAACCGCCACCCATCACCC
>CAYNIU010000201.1:0-3795 GCA_964397365.1 uncultured Methylomarinum sp.
CCAGATATCCCTGTTTTTAGGTATCATTTGGCAAAGATTTATCTACAACAAGGTGACCGGACAAAAGCGACAGGAGAATTGAGGGAAGCGCTGGCGCTGTCTAATAAACATTTGTTTTTAGAGAAAAAAGATGCTCAAAACTTGCTGCGTGAAATAAGCAAGCATTAAATATGCTAATCCAACCTTGCCAACAATATTAATTTTATGACACTACAATGGCAAGGCTTAGGTTAAGCGAATAATAGTGAACTGGATTGTGGTTAAAAAGATTCAATAGGTGAAATGTAAATGTTTAAATTTTTCATGGTTAATGATATGAAAATAATAGTTCTTTTTATGACACTTTTAGGGCTTACAGCCTGTAGTTATCCGCCACTCGAAGAGGTGGAAATGCCCGAAGATTATACCTATATCATTGGGCCAGGCGATAATGTGGAAATTTTTGTCTGGGGAAATCCCGATATTTCTCGCGCCGTGGTTGTCAGGCCTGATGGAAAAATTACGACACCTTTGGTAAATGACTTAATGGCAAGTGGGAAAACACCTTATGAATTAGCTAGAGATGTTGAAAAAGAGCTTTCAAAATATGTTAGGGATCCACAGGTCGTTATTATGGTGACTGGCTTTCAAGGGATTTATCCACAACAGATTCGCGTTATCGGTCAAATTAGTGGCGGCGGTGGCGGTGGCGGTAGTGTTGGCGGTAGTGTTGGCGGTGGTGGCGGTGGATTTAATCAGTCTTCTGCCCGCTCGTTCCCTTATAGTAAAGAAATGAGTTTGCTTGATTTATTGATTCAACTGGGTGGGATCGGTCAATATGCCGATGGTAATCGTGCCAGTATTATTCGAGTCGTCGATGGAAAACAGCAACATTTTTCAGTCAGAATCGATGATTTACTGGATGATGGGGATATGTCGGCAAATGTCAAAATGATGCCGGGCGATATTCTGATCATTCCTGAAGCATTTTTCTAATTTTGTAGGCGGTATAAAAATATGCAAGATCAATTTGCCGAGATTATAGCTTATGCGAAAGGGATTGTTCGTTATAAGTGGGTGGTTATTATCTGTGCCTGGGTTGTTTCTATTGCAGGCTGGGCGTATGTTTATAAGATGCCGGACCAGTATGAATCCATGGCCAAAGTTCATGTTGATACGCGAACCATGCTAAGACCTTTATTGAGAGGGCTCGCATTGCAAACGGATGTCAGGGGGCTGGTAGCGGTTATGAAAAAATTAATGTTTACGCAGCAAAATATGTTGAAGGTCGCCGAACTTGCCGGAGTGGAAGGTGATTATGATACCGATAAAGGTCGATATGCGATTGTGTCAAAGTTGAAAGGCAATTTACACATTTCTGGCGGACGAGGGGAAATTTTTTCTATTACGTATAGTGCGGGAAATCCGGTCATGGCTCAGAAAGTTGTCCAAGCGGTATTGACTGTTTTTTCTGAACAGGCTCAGCAGTCTACGTTAAATGATGTTGATTCGGCGCAACGTTTTATTGAAGATCAAATCCGTGAGTATGAGCAAAGACTGCGTAATGCTGAAAAGGCCAGGGAAAATTTTAAGCGAGCAAATATAGGTATGTTGCCGGGGCAGGGAGAAAGTCTGGTCAATAAAATGCAAACCTTGAAAGCAGAGCTTGAACAGCAAAAGTTAATGTTAGTGGAGTTATCTTCAAGAAGAAAAGTTTTGCAGGAGCAATTAGACGAAGCTTTAGAGTCGGATGATGAGTGGGGCTTGACGGGGCTGTCTGATGATGGCAGCGAAGAGGACAGCCGGATAGCGGCACTCGAGCAACGAAAGGAGGAGTTGTTGTTTAATTACACTGAAAAGCACCCCCTTGTTGTTGCTATTGATGCCAGAATTGAACAGCTCAGGGAGAAAATTGCTGAGGAGGGCGCCGATGGCGATGAGGAGCCGGATTTAACTGCAATGTCCAATCCTTTTGTTCAATCTATAAAGGCTTCAATTAACCAAGTCGATGCGGAACGTGCATCAATCAAAGCCAGAATTAAAAATTATGAACAACAACTGAAAGAGGCCGATGAGCAATTCAATACGCGGTTAGCGATTGAAACAGAAATGCAAAACCTGAATCGGGATTATTCTACAATTAGAGCTAATTATTTGAAATTGATAGAACGCAAGGAGCAGGCGGCTATGTCAGAAAAAGTTGATAACCAGGCTTCGGCCTTAAAGTTCAGGATAGCGGATCCTGCAAACTTACCTTTGAAACCATCAGCACCTAATCGACCATTGTTATATTCGGCTGTTTTTATCGGTGGGATTGTTATTGGCGTCGGGATTGCTTTGATATTAACATTTATTAAGCCTGTTTTTATTTCTACACGCAGTTTAAGAAGTGTGACGGGGTTACCAGTTTTGGGCAGTGTTTCTGTTTTCTTGACGGAGAAGGCGTTAAGGCGACGTCAGTTGAATAGTCTGGCCTTTTATGCGCTTGGGTTTTTATTGGTGATCGGTTATTCGGGTGTAATGGTTTCAGATTTAATGAGTTAGCTCTATTCCTTACCGTAATGTAATCGAAATAAAAGAACTCTTGTATTGGTAATGAGCGAGGAAACCGTCGGCGTAAGCAATAGTTGCACCGATAAATTCCTTATCTGGTGATATCGCCATTTTTGGAGATTGAATGAGCACGATTGAAGATGCCTTGGAAAAGGCTGAAAAGTTACTGAAAAATGACAGCAAAACTTCTGCAAAAGATTATGTTTCTGCAGGTGAAGAAAATGCCGAAAGAAACAACGATGAGTCAAAGGCGTTGGCTGAATCTGAGGTGGAAACATTTAATTGGGCATTTCTAAAAGAAAATGGCTATATTGCTGATGATGACTCACATTCCGTGTTGGCAGAAGAATATCGGAGCATTAAACGTCCTTTAGTGGTTAATGCCATTGGCGCCCGTAAAAAAGATATTCAACGCTCTAATCTAATCTTGATTACCAGTAGTATTCCGGGTGAAGGAAAAACCTTTACCTCAATCAATCTGGCATTGAGTATTGCAGCAGAGCTGGATAAAAAAGTCTTGTTGATTGATGCCGACGTGTCAAAGCCGTCCGTTTCAAAAGTACTGGGAATCAAACAGACACCCGGTTTAATTGAATATCTTGAAGGTGAAATAGACCGGTTATCCGATATTATTTTAAGAACGGAGGTTAAAGGCTTAAGGGTTATTCCGGCAGGAAAAAGGCATAAATTTTCAACCGAATTATTATCTAGTAATCGCATGGCCTTGTTAGCGCAAGAGTTGAGCGATCGATATCCTGATCGGATTGTGATTTTTGACTCTCCGCCTTTGTTAGCAACAACACAGGCCGAAGTTTTAGCGTCATTGGTGGGGCAAGTTGTGTTGGTGGTGGCGGCTGAGTCTACGTCACAAAACATTGTTCTTGAATCGGTGAAGAAATTGACTGACTGCGCTGATGTCGTATTAACGCTACTAAATAAAGTGCAGCGTTCTTTAGACTCCAGTTACTACGGTTATGGGCAATATTGAGTTGCATAAAATGCGGTGGAGTCAGAAATTTGTCTTTGTTTTGTTGTTGACTTGCATTCAGGGGCAGGCCGTTGCCTTTGATTGGGTCTTAAGGCCTTTTCTGTCTGTTCGCGAAGTGCTTTCCGATAATATTCGCCAGGATGATACTAATAAGAAGACGGCATGGGTGACTGAGGTCTCACCTGGGTTTAGTTTGCGTTCAACCTCAACGATAAATACTTTTAATATGAATTACAGGATGCAAAACCTGTACAATGCGGGCGGCGATGGTGGCT
>CAYNIU010000202.1:0-3789 GCA_964397365.1 uncultured Methylomarinum sp.
GTGTCGGCTAACATCGAAGAAATTCTCGCGCAAGCTTTGCATGAGCTTGGGCAGACACAAGACCTAAATCAACTTGATCAGATCAGAGTCAATTACCTGGGTAAAAAAGGTGCTTTTACCTTGCAAATGAAACAGCTTGGTAAGCTTGATCCGGATCAGCGTCGTACCGTTGGCCAGATAATTAACAAAGCCAAAGGTGAATTTCAACAGGCGCTTGAAGCCTCTAAGTCGGCTATGCAAAAAGCCGCACTGGAAGCGCGGCTGGCCTCTGAAGCGATTGATGTGACTTTGCCTGGCAGGGGTCAGAGGGTATCTGGTTTACATCCAGTAACGATTACCTTGCGCAGAATTTCAAAAATTTTTGCCAGTGTCGGTTTTAAAGTGGTGGAAGGTCCTGAAATTGAAGATGATTATCATAATTTTGAGGCATTGAATATTCCGCAGCATCATCCTGCCAGAGCAATGCATGATACCTTCTATTTTGATGCGCATACGTTGTTAAGAACGCATACATCGCCAGTGCAAATCAGAGCGATGGAGTCAGAAAAACCACCTTTAAAAGTCATTGCGCCGGGGCGGGTCTATCGTTGTGATTCTGATTTGACCCATACCCCGATGTTTCATCAGGTAGAAGGCTTTCTGGTTGACTCAGGTGTCAGTTTTGCAGATTTAAAAGGTGTGGTGTTTGAATTTCTGCGTGCCTTTTTTGAGAAAGATATTCAGGTTCGTTTCAGACCGTCTTATTTCCCGTTTACAGAGCCTTCTGCAGAAGTCGATATTGAATGTGTGATGTGTGATGGTGTCGGTTGCCGCGTTTGTGGACATACGGGTTGGCTTGAAGTGATGGGATGCGGCATGATTCACCCTGAAGTTTTTAAATCAGTGGAAATTGACTGTGATGAATATAATGGTTTTGCTTTTGGTATGGGGGTTGAGCGCTTAGCCATGCTGCGTTATGGAATCAATGATTTGAGAATGTTTTTTGAAAATGATCTTAAATTTTTGCAACAATTCAATTAGGGTAGGGATAAATCATGCAAGTAAGTGAAGCCTGGTTAAGAGAACTGGTAAACCCAGCGATAGATACTGGCCTATTAGTTGAGCAACTCACTATGGCAGGATTAGAAGTTGATTCTGTCGAGCCGGCTGCAGCGCAATTCAGTAAAGTTGTTGTTGCTCAGGTCGTATCAATGGAAAAGCATCCCAATGCAGATAAGTTGCATGTCTGTCAGGTTAATGTAGGTGATACCGAGATCATTCAAATCGTTTGCGGTGCCGCTAATGTCAGAGCTGGATTAAAAGTTCCTGCGGCCCTGGTTGGAGCAGTGTTGCCCGGTGATTTCAAAATTAAAAAATCCAAATTGCGCGGTGAACTTTCTTTGGGCATGCTCTGCTCGGAGAAAGAGCTGGGGTTGGCTACAGATGCTGATGGCTTGATGGAATTGTCAGACAGTGCGCCCGTAGGTACTGATATACGTGAATATTTAGCTCTGGATGATGCCATTATTGAAGTTGATTTAACGCCCAATCGAGCCGACTGTTTAAGCGTTGAAGGTATTGCCAGAGAAATTGCAGTATTGAATAAAATGGATTGGTCGCCAGTCACATTTGAAAAAGCTGAAGTAACTCATCAAGCTGTTTTACAGGTTAATGTTGAAGCGCCGGAATCATGTCCGTGTTATTTAGGCCGACTGATTAAAAATGTTAATCCAAATGCCGAAACACCCTTATGGATGCAGGAGCGTCTTCGACGTTCAGGTCTCAGAAGTTTAGGGCCATTGGTTGATGTGACTAACTATGTATTGCTGGAATTAGGCCAACCTCTACATGCGTTCGATGCGGACAGGTTGAATGGAGATATTGTTGTCAGAAACAGCCGTCCGGATGAAGAGCTCAGTTTGTTAAATGAGCAAACCATCAAACTGGATGGTCATGCGCTAGTCATTGCCGACCAACAACAGGCGTTGGCACTGGCCGGTGTTATGGGTGGCAGTGAATCTGCAGTAAGTGATAATACTCAGGATATATTTCTGGAATGTGCTTTTTTTACACCCATTGCTATTGCCGGAAAAGCGCGTCAATTCGGTTTGCATACCGATTCTTCTCATCGCTTTGAGCGGGGGGTGGATTTTACTCTACAAGAAAGAGCGATTGAAAGGGCAAGTCAGCTGATTGTTGACATTACCGGAGGCAGCGCTGGGCCAGTTATAGCTGTGACGAACGAGGAATACCTGCCGCAACGCCCGGTAGTTAGATTAAGACAGCAGCGTATTGAAAAAGTGTTAGGTATCAATATGGCTGATGAAGATGTGGAGGCCATATTTGATGGTTTAGGTATGCAGGTGGAGTCGGTTGATGATGGCTGGAATATTTCGCCACCGGGTTTTCGCTTTGATATCGCTATTGAAGCGGATTTACTTGAAGAAATCGGGCGACTCTACGGATACAATAATCTACCCAATAGTCGCTTATTAATGCGTTCTGAATTGGGTAAGGCGCCTGAAGGAATTCTGCCACAGGATAGAGTTAAGGATTTGTTGATTGATAGAGATTATCAGGAAGCCATTACCTATAGCTTTGTAGATGAAGATATCCAGAAGCTGATTGCTCCGGATGATGAGTTCGTTCGCTTGCAAAATCCGATTTCATCAGAATTGTCTGTGATGCGCACCACTTTGTGGTGTGGTTTGCTTAATGCCGCTTTGTATAACACCAAACGCCAACACAACAGGGTGCGACTATTTGAAAGTGGATTAAGTTTTGTTAAAGACAACGGTGAAATAGTTCAGCAAGCTATGCTGGCAGGTCTAGTATTAGGAACTGTCAATGCTGAACAGTGGGGAGAAAAAGCCCGGAAAGTTGATTTTTTTGATGTTAAAGCGGATTTACTGGCTTTATTTTCATTAGCCGGTTTGACAGTTGAATTCAGTGCGGCGATGCATCCGGCATTGCACCCTGGGCAAACAGCCCGGCTAAGTAACATAAACGGCGAACAGCTAGGATGGTTGGGTACATTGCATCCAACTCTGGAAAAACAGCTGGGCTTTGATACTCAGGTGTTGCTGTTTGAGCTTAGTCTGGAAAAACTGCTTGATAAAAGCATACCAACATTTAAACCCTTGTCAAAATTTCCTTCAGTGCGTCGTGATATGGCGTTGATAGTTGCAGAAGCGGTTACCGCTTCCGAGATTATTAGTTGTATTCAAGATTGTCAGGAATCTGCTGTTACAGATATTCATATTTTTGATATTTATCGTGGTCAGGGGGTTGAAGAAGGATTTAAAAGTGTTGCCTTGAGTTTAACTCTACAAGATTTTTCACAAACGCTTACAGATTCTGAAATTGATGCTATATTTAACAGAGTGTTGGAAGCTTTAACCACAAAATTAAGTGCAAAACTGAGGGATTGATTGAATGGCATTAACAAAAGCCGATTTTGCTGAAAGATTATTTGATGAGCTGGGTTTAAACAAACGTGAAGCCAAAGAAATGGTAGAGCTGTTTTTTGAAGAGATCAAAATATCTTTAGAACGTGGAGAGCAGGTTAAAATTTCTGGGTTCGGTAAATTTGAATTACGTGATAAAAGCAGTCGCCCGGGAAGAAATCCGAAAACAGGCGAAGAAATACCTATTACAGCTCGTCGTGTGGTAACATTCAGATCAGGTCAAAAATTAAAAGCCAGAGTGGAATCCTATGCTGGAGCCCAGTAATAACAATGAATTGCCGACGATACCGGCAAAACGATATTTCACAATCGGAGAAGTCAGTGAGTTGTGTGGCGTAAAACC
>CAYNIU010000203.1:0-3788 GCA_964397365.1 uncultured Methylomarinum sp.
TAGAACAGGCAATTTGTGACGATGGATCTGGCGCGTAATAAAGACCCTGCTGGGCAACAGCTTGCGAAATGGACAGATTGCTGACCCCTGGTTGCACGATTGCCATCCGGTTATTGACATCCACCTGCAAAATCCGGTTGAACCGAGCCAAACTTAATAACACTCCATTATCCAGCGGAATCGCCCCCCCCGCCAAACCGGTTCCGGCGCCTCTGGCAACTACCGGCACCCCCGATTGATAACATAAGGATAATATCTGCTGAACTTGCTCAATCGTTTCCGGCAGCACTACAAGCCATGGCAAACACTGATAAGCCGACAATGCATCACATTCAAATACCGTTAATTGCTCCTTTTCCGACAAAATTGCGGTGTCTTCCAAAAAAGACTTTAACGCCTCAATCAACTCCGTCTTTGATACCTTATGCCTGATTCTTTCAGATGAGTGTGGAGAAATGCTGACCATGAATTTTGTTCCCAGGTGAAAGTTACGGCCTCAATAACCGGTATTTTAACTCATTTTGATTCGCTTCATTCCCCACTACTGGCGTTAACATACCAGCAGCAACCAAATCTTCAGCTAACTCAGCTTCGCTACCGACATAATTTATTTTATAAATATTGTAACCATCCGCCACACTAACCCAATTAACTGACTTAATCTTAGACAATGATTGCAAATAATCCGTCACCTTGGTCATTTCAGCCATGCTGTCTATGCCACTGATTTTTACCAAAGTGAAATCCTTTTCCTGAATCTCCGGTTTCACCCCATAATATTTGGACAACACATCATAAACCCCCTGCATAGCACCAATAGTGATACCATTAAGTGTCTTGCACAAACTACTCCATTGCTTTATTTGATCATCAAAATACAAAGCCCACTCAGCTTGCCAGCAACGACCTTTATTCACTATCCGACCTGCCATGACAGACACGACATCATAGCGTTTCGACACATCCAGCAAATGCCTGGAATCGGCGCTCAACACTTCATTCACTGATATTTTTTGTTGTTCTTCCAGATCCAGCATGGGAAAAATAATGGGTAATCCCTTCAGACCGGCCGCTCTATTTAATGCATTCTCCACTTCAGGCATATTATCCACATCATAAAATCGCCTTTTTCCCTGATCCTCAACCACCAGCCAAATCAACGTCTCTGGCCTTATTTCCCCCCAAATCCCCACATTACTGGATCGCAACAGACTCAGCAATTGCTGCTCATCAAACAAAACCCGTAATAATCGCGCCTGCTTATCTCTTTGCCCACCAGGCGTCATTGAAAACTGAAACTGTCGTACATAATGAGGAGCGGCCGCGACAGCAGTTTTGACCACCGGGGTGTGCGCTACATTATCAGCCACCACCACCCGGCCCAACACAACCTTCAAAGCGTTTTGAATAGCGCTGTTTCTATCCGCCTGAGAACGACTTTTTGCCAACACTTCAATTTCATACAAACCATTGACCTCTACAGCCAAAGACGTATGAGCAAGCAATAACAGGCTCATAAACCACATTCTGTTCAACATTTAAAATCCTTCACAATAAGCCCCATTAACAACAAGCAGTGTAATTCTTCAATATATAGTAGAATAGCGGTAATTTTAACCTTAACTTTAGCAAGAGAGCTTGACATTGAACGAACAAAATCAAGAAAGCCTGAATTATAAAAACGCCGGCGTTGATATTGAAGCCGGCAACGCATTGGTCGAACGGATCAAACCGATTGCCGCAAAAACTCGGACAGCGGGTGTCATGGCTGGATTGGGCGGTTTTGGTTCAATGTTTGAACTGCCATTAGGTCGCTACAAAAACCCTATCCTGGTTTCAGGCACCGATGGTGTCGGCACCAAACTAAAACTGGCCGTAGATTCAGGCATCCACAATACCATAGGCATTGACCTGGTCGCCATGTGTGTTAACGACATCATTGTACAAGGCGCTGAACCCCTATTTTTTCTGGATTATTTTGCCACTGGCAAACTGGATGTCAATACCGCGGCCGCTGTTGTTGAAGGTATCGGTAAAGGCTGTGAACTGGCCGGCACCGCATTGGTCGGGGGTGAAACTGCAGAAATGCCGGGCATGTACGCAAAAGGAGACTATGACCTGGCCGGATTTTGTGTCGGCATTGTCGAAAAAAACAACATACTGGATGGCAGCCTGGTCAAAGTCGGCGATAAATTGATCGGCATTACTTCATCCGGACCTCATTCCAACGGCTATTCTCTTATTCGTAAAATCATTGAAAAAAGCAATACATCATTAACCGATAGCTTAAATGGAAAACCGCTAGGTGAAGTGTTACTGACTCCTACCCGCATCTATGTAAAATCTTTGCTGGAATTAATCAAAACTGTGCCAGTACATGCTCTGGCACACATCACCGGTGGCGGTATTACCGAAAACCTGCCCCGGGTATTGCCTGATCATCTCAGCGCCGAAATAAATCTTTCTACTTGGGAACTGCCAGCAATATTTAAATGGTTGCAACAGCATGGCAATGTCTCACAAACCGACATGTTAACAACCTTTAATTGCGGAATTGGCATGATTGTCTGTGTTGCTGCGGAAGATGAAGCCAAGACCATAAAAACTTTGGAACAACAAGGCGAGACAGCCTTTTTGATTGGAGAACTAGTCACCACAGCCGGAAAAACAGAAGTTATTTACTGCTAAACTAAGTACTGACAAATCCTTCCGTATCAGGCGTTTTCATTAAAGGCTTATGAATCACAACCAACAGGAAAAAGTTATTTGCACCTGCAGCGGTACAACAATAGCAAAAATTAATCAGCTTATTACGAATGGAATTAATAATATAGACAAAATATCAAGCGCCACTGGCGCCTGTACAGGATGCGGAGCTTGTGATGCATCAATACAGGAGTTATTGACAAAACACAAAGCATTAGAACGAAATCAATCCACCAAAAACTAACATTAATAGTGGGTTGCAGATAATGGCAACAAGTCGCACCTTATTCAGGCTGCGACTTGCTGCTTAAACTTTAGATAACTGTAACTTCTTCAGCTTGAGGTCCTTTAGGGCCACGCTCAACCCTGAACTGAACCTGCTGACCTTCATCAAGGGATTTGTAGCCACTATCGCTCAAGATATTTCTGAAATGCACGAAAACATCCGGGCCTTGTTGTTGTTCGATAAAACCAAACCCCTTATCAGAGTTAAACCATTTGACAGTACCGGTGGTCATTGTAGACATAATAAGTCCTATAAAAAATTGAATATAAAGCCTAATCAGGCTGACGAAGCTGATAACGTTGAAATTACTGAATGAAAAACAGGACGAGAAACTACAGGAGAAACATCGAATGGTTAAAACAAGGGTAAATCATATTTTCTAGCTTGCGGTCATTATAAGCTGATTATAATGTTTGTCAAATTTTTCTAAACGTCTGCCGGATTGAACCTTATTTGTAACGATTCCCTCCTTTATTAACTAAGCTGAATTTCCCACTTTAATTACCTTCAAGACAATCATAAATAGAAACGTGATCCGAGAGCTATACTCAAATTTGATGTATAGCATTTCAAGATTTCGCATTTCTAATGCTGCCTGTGCGGCAGTTAACCGAATCAACCGGCCAGTTTGTCGCTGACCTGGTCAAGAAGCTAAAAGCGGAAGGCTGGTCTATTTCTACGGATGCTGAACAGGCGCTCAATGACTATTTATCGAGCATTCGAGGGTCTGTTAAATCGGGTATACAGACAGCGGTTTCTGTCGCTGCGGCAGGTGGTTTGCTACAAAGTGCTGATG
>CAYNIU010000204.1:0-3761 GCA_964397365.1 uncultured Methylomarinum sp.
ATTGAAAAATAGGCCGGTCTATATGTTTTCTTGATATATTGCTTTTAAATCCGTGCCCAACTCCATCAAGGATATTCAGGCGGATATGTCGTGCTGCCGGTAACTCCTGATTAATGGCGGGCACCCATTTCTTAGCTCTTTCCAATCGGGACTTACCTTGTAAGTTATCTATACTGGCCTTGGTATTCAAAGATCCATCACGCCTAGTGTCACGATCACCAACAAAGACGCAAATATCTGTTTTGCAAAGATTTTCCACCTGAAGTTCCCTTCCGAAAAGAGCTTGAGATTCCCCTAGTCCCTGAGGGTACGCCAATTCTGCCTTTGGCCAAGTATACCAACCCGGCGCAAAAAGTGCCGCTTTGCTAATCCGTTTTCCGCGTAGCATCAAATATCGGTGTGAAAACTGTGCCCCGGCGGAGTAGCCAAAAAGGAAAACCCGATTACTGGCCATATTCAGGCGGAGCTTTACATCCAGCAAAACATTGTCCAGTGCATCGTCTGGAAAAACCCCATTCTCATCAGGTTGTAAATAATTAAAGTGGGGAAAGCGTTTTCGGGTGAAATAAGGCACAATCAAAACGGCATTATATTCTTTGGTAACCGGGGCCAACCGAAACGCATGCTCGGCAGCATTTCTTGTATACCCGTGTACGGAAACGACGATTGGTGAAGAGGGCTTGATACCCGGCGGATAGTACATAAAGTAATCTAGACCATGAGCATGACCGCCGGTCAGGGAATGAATGCGGTTTTTAGCCACGCCTCCGATTTTACCAGACGATGGAGAAAAGATCATCGCCGGCGCCGCCACATGTCTTTTCTCAAGCTTATGATTAGGGTTTATTTTTGTATTATGCATCGCTTAAATACCAAATATCATCTGCTTGCTCAAGCAAGTTCAGATCGTGGGTAGCCAGTAAAATAGTGCCGGAAAATTGCTTTATTATTTTTTCCAAGATGGCGAGGCCAGATGAATCAAGATGCTCTTCGGGCTCATCCAGAAGAAGAATTTTTGGCTTGCATACGAGGGCTCTGGCCAGGTTAACGCGCATGCGCTCACCGGCGCTCAAATTTACACCGCCTTCATGGATTTGCCGCTGTCCATAAAACAAAGACGCAGAAGAAGTGATATCCATTCCGCACATTTTTGCGGCCCAGATAACGTCTTCCTCCGTAGATTTAGCGCTTCCATAAGCGATATTCGAGCTGATCGTTCCCCGCAATAACGGCATACTGGACGAAGCAATGCTAATGGCGCGGCGCAATTCTCCGGAACGGATTGAGCGAAGGTTTCGGCCATCTAATAAAACCTTACCCTTATCAGGATCCAGCAAACGCAACGCCAAAAATAGCAAGGTAGATTTACCGGACCCGTTGGCACCATATAAACCCACCGTAGCTCCGGCTTTTGCCTGTGCAGAAAACCCGGTTAATCCACCCGCTATTGAAATATGATCAAAGACAAGATTGCCTTTTACTTTGCCTAATGGCCGGGTATTGGTCGAAGCTGAAACCACCGGGCCTCTCGAGAGGAGAGCCACTATTTTTTCTTTAGCGACGACAGCGCTTTTCCAGTATTCATAGACACGGCCAAATGTGAACATTGAGGGCGTTATCAGCGTTACCATCCCGATCGCCGCTATCACCTCGCCCATGGTCGCGCTTCCGGATCGTACGGACATGGCCCCAATTCCACCAGCGATTGCCAGGGAAAGCCCGGCTAGGATACGCACCACCGCCCTTATGATACCAGACGCACTGGCACGCTCTATGGTGGCGTTACGAAGCGCAAAGCTTTGGCGTTTAATTTTTCTTCGCTCTGTTCTGCGCTGGGCAAAGGCCTGGACCAACACCATTTGTTCCAGCTTTTCAGAAATATTGCCGGCTATGTTGCCACGACGGCGTCGGGCTTCTCTGATGGTGTGATCAATAATTCTCCCCAAGGCCAAAAGGATCACCGCCCCAATAACCAGCAACAGCATTAACATGCCACCGATTAAGGGATTCATGATTGTCAGAGCAGTCAGGGCAACAATAATGACAATGCTGGATATGATTGAACGAGCTAGGCCAAGGCATATCCAGTTTCTTAAGGCTGTTAAGTCATTAACAAAGCGCAGTAAAACCAGGCCTTTGCGGGTTTTGTCTATCGCCCGTACAGACATCGAACTGATATGCTTGAAAATACGCATTCGTGTATCGACCACATAATCCTGGCCAAGGGTTTCAATGTCCACGCGTTCACGCCATTTCAGCAAACCCAGTACGAGCGAAAATGCTGTGATCAAAAGCACAGGAATGCCAACGCCAGCCAGCAAGGTTTCTGAACTCAATGCATGGTCATAAAACAACCGACGCAAGGAAAGACTTACCCCAATGGCACAACTTGCTTGCAACAGCCCATTTATAATAAGGGCAACAAATCGTATCAGCCGGTGTTTATTAAAAACTGGCGGCAAGCTTGTCATTGCCAACCTCTAACACAGGGAAAGCAGAGCGCATTGAAATCATCAATGCATCTTCCTGTTTTTCAAAATTTTCCACCGATAGCGCAGGGATCCCCGCCGCAGCCTCCGCTTCTATACGGGCTAATTCAGAGGCGGTTACCGCTCCTGAAATTGCGGCGGTTGAATACCCTAAATCCGCCAGATGCTTAACGCCCGCCCCGGCGGCCATGGAATCACCAGTGGCGAAAATAATGCTGTCCAACATTTCCTGAAAAGCCGCAGACGCCAATAAAGCCGCTGTCTCGCTCTGGTAAAGGCCATCCGCCAGCTCCGCAATCACAATGTCACAATTTTGCGCCGCTTCCCTATAGAGCGTCCTTGCGATCTCGAGCAATTCATCCAGGGAAAGCCCGACCGTGGTCGAATACCCTACATCGGTAAAATCCAAGGCGAGATCGGCCCCGGAATCTTTATAAAACCATAAATCCCCGCCAGCGCCCGTCCCGGTGATCTTGATGGCCCCAACGTCAAGCTGGTTCTTTTTTGCGGTGCGTATCAGCGAGCTTACGGTTGTCGTCTTGCCGGCATTCATCCCCGAACCCACAACGGTGATCAGGTGCGGCATAACCTGCTTTGTCGGTTTTGTGCCCTGAATTGCCCATTTTTTCAGGTTCAACACATTCCCGTCCTTGTCACATAACAACCCAATTGGTTTAATGCGCGTTGGCACCCGGGTTCCACTGTGACGGGTCCGCAGCGAAGAGGCGATCCCCCCCGCTGCAACCAGCGAACAACTATCCAGATTGTCAGGAACCACAGAATGAAACTGATCGGTGGCATAACGACTGCCAAAAGCCACCAGAATTTCGTCGCCAACAAACAATCTGGAACGTCTGCCGCTGCATAATTCCAACCTTCGGTGATGGCCAAGTTTTTCAATTCTTGCCAGACACAGATCACCAGCCGAAGGGGCCAGGTCATTTCTCATTTTACTTACATTACTGAGATCAGCGTTACGCGTAACGTATGCCTTTTTCGCAAATCCCAGTCTTTTTGATGACAAACTTATATTCATGATTTTAACACCTCACCATACGCAAATTATGCAACACCTTTAATGTGTGCTTTTCAATGGGTTTAGCATCAACTGGTTATATTTTAGCTCTGAAAATAGCTCAATTTTTAACTATTTATGACAGCGACTTTCCCACATCAGTGGATCACATTAAACTTATCCACAGGTGATGGGGTGGCGAAGTTTAGCCTGAGTGCAGGTGAAACCAGCCAAAACACCCTCAAATGACCCCAGGA
>CAYNIU010000205.1:0-3757 GCA_964397365.1 uncultured Methylomarinum sp.
AGTTCAGGAAAAACAACAGGAATTTAGCCGGGGTTAATTGTCAATCGAATTGCAGTCGATTTTAATGATCTTCTTTGTTGTCTAATTTTGCACCAACCTGCGAATATCGTGCACAGGATTTGCTGATTAATTTTTAATAGCACAAGGATGACACAGATTACACGGATTTCCACGGAAAAAAATTTCAACCCCCGGTAGTCGCAAAATTTATTTTGCGGGAAAAGAAACCACCGATTTTCACAGGTTATCACTGATTAAAATAAAAGATTTCTTTTTATCGAAAATTTAATTTTTCAGGGTAACGGGTCAAAAAATTGTTGACAAAAATGAAAATTGTAATTATTATGAGAATAAATAAGATAGGATAATTTCATTATCCATATAGAGCGGAATTAACACTTTCGCAGATATTTAGTGGTAAACCAGCGCTACATACGAAAATTACAGAGAGCCTTTTTGAAGATAAAAAAATTGAGAAATGAAAATATCAATATGTGTAATCTGGATAAAAATAAATTATGAATGATTATCCGGAATTAAGCTATACAAATTTCCATTTGTTAATGATATATATGACTTTTTTATGGATTTGGGTAATTTTAAAACTAATTATGTGGAATAGATTAAATTAAGATGTTAGAGGGATTTAGAATGGGGAAAAGCGTAAATAGCAACAATTACGAAGAAGGAAGAAAAAAGCTCGAAGAGTTGGTTCAGTATTTTAGAGAGAGAAATTGCAGTAGGAATGAAGCTACTACAAGGCTACACTTGATCGATCATTTGTTCTTCGAATGCCTTGGATGGTCGCGAGAAGACTGCATAGCGGAAGAATCCCACGATGGCCATTATACTGACTATACATTATCCACAACACACCGTGTGCTCATTGTGGAGGCGAAGCGGGAAGGTGACTATTTCGAGCTACCTGCTGGTATACGGCAACGGGAATACGCAATTCGGACGCTTTTTAGCGACTACAAGAATATAAAAGCAGCCATACTGCAAGTTTCATCTTACTGTCAAGAGAGAGGAGTACCTATTGGAGCTGTATGCAATGGGCATCAAATTGTAACTTTTGTCGCTACAAGAAATGATGGTCGTCCACCTCTCGAAGGCAGAGCAGTTGTCTTCACAAGTTTAGAGGACATGCTTTCTAACTACATAGACCTCTGGAATTACCTCTCTAAACCCGGCATTACAAGCGGTCATCTTGAATCTCTGTTACTCGGCCGTTCACCATCTCCCTTGCCACCAAAGCTGTCAGCAGAAATAGTCGGATATCCCGGCATGAAGGGGCGCAATCCGTTCCAGACAGACCTTCAAATCGTGAGTGACCTTGTGCTGGAGGATCTTGTGCGGGGGCAAGAGCTCGAGGATGACTTTCTTAGAGAGTGCTATTGCAAAAGTGGAGCCCTTTCTCAATATGCATTAATTAGTAAGGGCATACTGAGCACACGGTACAAAGCCCTTTTTCTTGAGGAACAAAGCGGTCCTACGCTTGTGCCAGCAACAACCAAAAAGGGTCTTTCAAGCGACTTAGTGGCAGACAGCATCAGTAGGCGTCCTATTCTCTTAATCGGTGATGTTGGCGTTGGAAAAACTACATTCATAAGGCACTTAGTTAAAATAGATGCATCAGATGTCTTTGATGATGCCATCACTATTTACATTGACCTTGGTTCTCAGGGATCCCTTACACTGAATCTCCGTGAATTCATACTGAACGAAATCGGGAGACAGCTTCTTAGCAACTACAATGTGGATGTTGAAGAGAGAAACTTTGTTCGCGCGGTATATCATCGTGACTTGCAACGATTTCGTTCGGGTATTTACTCAGATCTCAAAGAGAGCGACATTGTCACTTTTACACGAAAAGAAATCGACTTCCTTGAGCAGAAAGTTCGTCAAACGGACACCCACCTTCAAAAATCAGTGGCACACATCGCTAAAGGGCGCAATAAGCAAGTCGTAATTTTCATCGACAACGCTGATCAGCGTGACGATACCATACAACAGGAAGCTTTTCTTATAGCACAGGAACTTGCAGAAAGATGGGCAGCAACCATCTTTATGGCACTTAGACCAGAGACGTTTTACAAATCATTACATTCTGGAACACTAAGTGCCTATCACCCTAAAGCATTTACCATTTCTCCACCTCGTATAGATCATGTGATTAGAAAGAGGCTTGCATTTGGACTCAAGCTTGCGAATGGAGAAGTGCCTATCAGATCACTGCCACAGGAAACTACAGTTAAATTCCAAAATCTTGCATATTTAATAATGGCTTTTCAGGAGACGCTTGACTACAGAACTGAACTCATTGAAGCAATTGATAATATATCTGCTGGAAACATCAGACAAGCGCTTGATCTGGTTAAAAGCTTTTTCGGTAGTGGACATGTTGACACAGAAAAGATAATTCGTATCCGTAAAGAGTCGGGCAGGTATTACGTTCCGATACATGAATTCCTCCGGGCATTAATCTACGGCGACAGTCAGCACTTCGACCCAACACGCTCCCCTGTGTGTAATCTTTTGGATCTTTCGATGAAAGATCCAAAAGAGCATTTTCTTCTTCCATTGATGCTCGGCGTTGTTATCTCGTTCTCAGGCAGGGCGTCTGAAGGATTTGTCGAGACTCAAACTATATATGAGACAATGCAAAATTATGGATACACACCTCAACAGATAGATACCGCCTTTCATCGTGGTCTGAAGAAGAGACTTATTGAATCTGGGAAAGCAGAGGACAAGTTAGACTCAACGGTACTACCAATAGCTGTAAAACTAACGACGAGCGGGGCTTATCATGTGCAGAGACTGATCCGTACATTCGTCTACCTTGATGCAGTTGTAATCGATACCCCAATTCTCGATCCAGAGGCCCGTACACAAATCAACAACGTGTCGGACATCCAGGCCAGACTATATCGTGCCGGCCGTTTTCGGGAATACCTTGATGAGCAGTGGCGTCTGAGTGGAATCGCGACAGAGGCATTTGACTGGCAAACTGTTTCAGAGAGTTTGGCTGAAGATATTAGGCACATACAAAATAAACTGCAGTAACTCAGTTATTTGATGCGGCACTCTAACAACCACATGAACACAGACTGGCAATTTCGCTTTTGCTCCATTGCCAGTCGGTTACGTGGAGAGTTAATAAAAAAGTAAATTTACAAAATGTTAAACAATAATCTAAAATTGGGTAGGCTTGAGAAAGTTGACTTACGCACTGTTTGGAATTCTGAGTCAGATGAGTTTACTCCATGGTTGGCTCAGGAAGAAAATTTAAAATTATTAGGTGATACCATTGGCATGGAACTGGAATTAGAGGCGCAGGAAAAAGATGTTGGTCCATTTAGAGCTGATATTTTATGTAAAGATACTGCTACTGATAATTGGGTATTAATAGAAAATCAACTCGAAAAGACAGACCATACTCATTTAGGTCAATTATTAACTTATGCTGCGGGTTTAAAAGCTGTTACGATAATTTGGATTGCTAAAAAATTTACCGAAGAACATAGAGCAGCACTGGATTGGTTAAATGAAATAACTGATGATAGATTTAATTTTTTTGGTTTAGAAGTTGAACTTTGGGAAATCGGTGATTCACCGGTAGCACCAAAATTTAATATTGTTTCTAAACCAAATGATTGGAGTAGAACTGTAGCAGCTAGTGCCAGTCAAGTTAGAAATGCCCCATTAACCGAATCTAAAAAATTACAAAGAGAATACTGGGTTGCCTTTAATG
>CAYNIU010000206.1:0-3669 GCA_964397365.1 uncultured Methylomarinum sp.
GCATGAAACCCCTGCAAGGCCTCATCATCGGTAATATTGACATATTCCGCTCTACCTATATCTTTTAACCAGGCATGTTCAGGTCCGACACCGGGATAATCCAGACCTGCAGAAATAGAATGGGTCTCAATAATTTCCCCGTCATCATCAGCCATCAGGTAGGTTCTGTTACCATGCAGAACGCCCGGCCTGCCGACGCATAAAGGTGCAGAATGACGACCTGTTTCAACACCGTCGCCAGCTGCTTCAACCCCATACATTTTAACGGAGACATCATCAATAAAGGGATAAAACAGGCCAATCGCATTGGAACCACCGCCGACACAAGCCACCAGAGCATCAGGTAATTGTCCGGTCATTTGCAGACATTGTTGTTTGGCTTCCCGTCCAATAACTGCCTGAAAATCTCTGACCATAGCCGGATAAGGATGAGGTCCGGCCACCGTTCCAATAATATAAAATGTATCATCAATATTGGTGACCCAATCACGCAATGCTTCATTCAAGGCATCTTTAAGCGTTCGGGAACCCGACTCAACAGGCACCACCGTTGCCCCCAGCAATTTCATGCGATAGACATTCAGCGCCTGTCTTTCAACATCAACTGCACCCATGTAAACCACACATTCCAACCCCAACCGGGCGGCTACCGTTGCTGTCGCCACACCATGCTGCCCGGCGCCGGTTTCGGCGATAATCCGGGTTTTTCCCATGCGTTTGGCCAGTAAAGCCTGACCGACTGTATTATTGATTTTATGGGCGCCGGTATGATTGAGATCTTCACGCTTTAAATAAATTTGTGCGCCACCCAGCTCTTTACTCCAGCGTTCGGCATAGTAAAGTGGAGAAGGTCTGCCAACATAATGTTGCAGATCAGCATCCAGTTCGGCGACAAAGTCCGCATCATGCAAATATTTCTGATAGGCCTGATTCAATTCGGTAATGGCCGGCATCAAAGTTTCTGCCACAAAAATACCACCATAAGGGCCGAAGTGCCCCCTTTCATCGGGCATATTGTATTTATCTGTCATATTTATCTTCTATTACTGCATTAGTTTTTCTTATAAATGCCGCCATTTTTGCCGCATCCTTAATACCTTTTTCTACTTCCACACCGCTACTGACATCCAGCGCATAGGGTTTAACTTCTATTACAGCCTGAGCCGCATTATCCGGTGTCAACCCTCCCGCCAAAACGATTGGTAAACGACCGCTTCCGGAAATTAATTTCCAATCAAACTGTTTACCAGTCCCGCCCTGTACCCCGGGATGATAAGCATCCAACAACAAAGCCGCTGCATCATGATATTGCTGTTCAATAGCGGCAATATCAGTTCCGGCCTGCATACGGATAGCCTTCATATAGGGTTTACCATAAATTCTGCAATTTTCAGCCGGCTCATCACCATGAAACTGCAAACAATCAACAGAAACCCTTGCTAATACGTCCTTGATCTGTGACGGTTCAGCATCGACAAACAAAGCCACAACCGAGACAAAAGCGGGTAGCGACCTGACTATATCATTAGCTTTTTCGATACTGACATTCCGTGGACTGGGCGGATAAAACACCAGACCAATCGCGTCTACGCCCAAATCAGCCGCACAAACCGCATCTTCAATCCGGGTAAAGCCGCAAATTTTAACACGAGTGCGCATACGTTAAACCCAAAAAATACCAAGCCGTTTAGGATAACATAAATAAGTTATCACTTGCCGCCGGAAAGTAATAAAAAACTTGGATTTATTATCTCAAGATGATTTATTGTTTCCTGCCACTATTTATCCCCTTATCATAATCTATTTAAGATAATCACTGGTTGTATGCATTCATATGCTCCTGCGGTCACGGATGCACGAGACAGAACAACGCAGGAATGCACATGGAATAAGTTCGACTATTGACGTACGAGTTGTCGAACTTATTCCATGTGCATTTCTAAAGTCTGGACAAAGCCTGCTGCAAATACCCAAAACCTATTTTTTCCTGCTCAAGACGAAGATTAGCGGCAAAAAGATTCTCACAAAGCGCCAGGTAAAGCCGGTATTCATTGCTCGTAAGCCTTTTTAGTTGCAAAATTCTTGCTTTATCCTCTACTCCCCAGGCATGGCGATGATTCAATAGTGTCTTGGTATCCATCAGCATACTTTGCGCATCCGGCAATTTTTCCCGCAACTGATCAAGAATGGCAAAACCGTTGGTATCAATATCCCCCCAATAATAGATTTGACAGGCTGCTAACCAGGTAATGTTCGTAAAAACTTCAAAACCATAACCCGATCCAAAAATTACTATGCTATTTTCACAATCAGGAAAACTTAAAAAATTAATTTCATTTTCGGTGATAAAAACCCTGCGAATTTTGCCCTGAAAAAGTGGATGTTGCTCCAACTGTTTAAAATCACTTTGTGTCAGGGTAATATCCTGATCCTGTCCGGGCAGCAGGCGCAATCCGCTGTCCAGAATACGAAAACGGAGTCGTAATGGTTTTTGTCTGAATCCATAACGACGGGCAAACTGCGAGACCCCATGCGCCTCATGATTGATCCATTCAGCCGGCAAGAGCCGATCCAGCCAGTCCATCAATACACCTCGGTGTGATTCGATAAACTTGCTGTCTATACCGGCTATATCGACTTCCCTGAGATAAATTCCCGGGTGAGGATTGGCGCGCATCCAGTCAATAACATCCAACAGCTTTTCCCAGGATACTGCAAGCGCCAGCGCTTTGATCGGGTATTTTTGTAGCCAGCTCAATAACACTGGCTGACGCTGCCGGGTACTATCAAGCAGTTGTAAAAAACGCTGTAAATCCTGCTGTTTGCCCAACCAATCAACTGCGCTTTCCAGATCATCCAGCCACACCGAATCAGGTATCCGGTTTTCCCCCAATTGTGGATGCCTGACTGTTTTCATCTCAACCCGTAAATATCTGAGCTTGTGCAGTGTATTAATCCACTCTCTCACCTCAGCAAAACAATCCGATAATTCCCGGCTACCTGGTTTTTTAAAAGCCAGTCGTTTGGGGAAATACACCTCATCAGTCAGCAGCGTAGATAATAAATGACCTTTATCCCATAACTTTTGGAGCTGTTGCCGCAAATCTTTGGCTGTTGTCCATTTCATTGTTTAATCTCACCGATGCCAATGACCTGATCTGATTGTAGGACGATGCGGGAAAAGCCGGAGAAAAAACCGGCTCTTACCCAAAATTAGACGATATTTGAGTTTGGCTTGATACAAGGCTCTTCCTTGCACTCATTGACCTCAATGGTGATATGAGATAGTTTATGAAATCGACTTAACAGCCTTTTGTAATGTTCCGTGGCTTTAGGATAATGTGTTACCAGCGAAATTATTGCCGCATAGTGATTTGAACCCACCTTCCAGATATGAATATCGGATATTCTATTATCAGAATCCTTCTCAATGGCTTCTCTAATTGCTTTGTGATAATCTTCTTCAATACTTGCATCAAGTAGTATAGGACTAGTCTGTTTCAGCAGACCATATGACCAACGGGTAATAATGACTGCACCGACTATACCCATTATTGGATCTAGCCAATTCCACCCTAAATATTTTCCTGACGCTAAAGCGACAATAGCAAGTAACGATGTCATGGCATCAGCCAGCACATGTAGATATGCCGCCCTTAAATTATGGTC
>CAYNIU010000207.1:0-3652 GCA_964397365.1 uncultured Methylomarinum sp.
CTGCAGCGCTGGAATTGTCCAAACAAGTCGAAAATGCGATTATCGTGGCGATTATTTGTGATCGAGGTGATCGTTATTTATCTACTGGTGTTTTTCCCGGATGATTAAAGTTGATGTCTGGATGTGGCGCATAATCAAAATTACAGGGCGGTTGTTATTGCTTAAACCAGATATGGCATAGTCCAATGCCGTATTTGTTAAGATGCTGTCTATTTTACGTGACTTTTGGTTGGTTTTGGGTATCCAGTGTGTTTGCTTTGGATACCGTTTCATTGGCAGTGAAAAGGATTGCGGCTGATGATTGGGTATTGCACGATGTGGCGTTGACTGTTTTAGATATGGATAAAGGAGACCCTCAAGTCTCACTGTCATCGGCCAGGTTAAGATTGCCCCGTCCATTTAATGATTTTACTGCGCTGAATATTCGCTGCAAACAATTCCATTGGTATGAAAATTATCTGAATTGTTCGCAGGGTCAAGGACGCTTGGTTTCAAACAAACTGAATTCTCCAGCTTTCGATTTTTCATTTCAGGTTCAGGATCAACAAGGCACAATTAACATTAACCGACTGTCTGTATTTGGTGGCAAGGTTGACGTTTATGCCCGTGAAAAGGCGGGTGAATGGCATGTAAAAATCCAAGCAAAAGCGATCAATATAGCCAAACTGACAAGATGGCTTCCTTTACAGGCGCTGGAAACCATGACCGGGCAGACTGATGTTGAAATTGAACTGAAAGGAGTTGCAGATAATCTTCAGCAGTTGTTGCTTTCTGCATTATTTAAAAAACTGTCCATGCAAGCCTTACAGGGCAAGATTGCTACTGAAGGACTGTTGTTGAGGAGTCGTCTGTCCGCTCATAAAAAACGCTTCGGATGGCAATGGCGTAACAGTAACCATATTTTAGCGGGTGGCTTATATATAGAGCCGGTTTATCTGGAAATTGATAACAAGCAGACTGTAACTTTGACTGGCAAAGGTTTTTGGCAGTCTGAACGGAAAAAAATAAAAGTGGAGGAAGTGACATTCAATCATCCGCATGTCATTTTGTTGCAGGGAGATGCAAAAATCAATTATCAGACGACTGATTTTAAAATTGAATCAGCTGATGTGACGGCTAGTATTCCCCGGTTGCAGACGGCCGCTCCAGTTTATTTATCCCCTTTTTTGGAAGCGAGTGTATTTGATGGTATCAATCTGGCCGGATTGTTAAATGCCAGAGTTTCGCTGAAGCGAAATAACATAACTGCTATAACCGTTGATTTTAATGATTTAATGATTGATGATGCCGAGCAGCGATTTCAGTGGGATCATGCTAATGGCCAAGTTAACTGGACTAAGCTGCCAGAAAACAGTCAGCCTTCTTTTATAGATTGGCAACGATTCAAAATCAAGGCCATTCCATTCCGGTCGGGACGATTGGATTTTGTTATAGGGGGTCAGCAGTTCCGCTCGTTGAAGAAAGTGGATCTAGGCGTTTTAGGTGGCGTGTTGTCGATAAAGCATTTTAGTTTTGAGGCTGTAAAAGACGATGATGCTGTACACTTTGAAGGTGAAATAAAAGGCTTGTCACTTGCGCAATTATCGGAAGCTTTGAAGTGGACGCCATTGGATGGAAAATTGAGTGGCTATATACCAGCCGTACATTATCAGAATAAAAAACTGGAATTGGGTGGCGAGTTGAGAATGCAGGTGTTCGGTGGTGAAGTAATTATTAAGAAACTGGCTTCTTCGGGAATATTTTCTGATTTTTCCCGTTTTTATACCGATATTGAATTCGATAATCTGGATTTGAATTTAATTACTCGTAAATTTCAGATAGGAAACATTGAAGGTCGGTTGTCGGGATTTGCCCACAATGTATACCTTGAAAATTGGTATCCGGTTTCGTTTTATGCCTGGCTGGGAACACCGGAAGATGATGATTCCAGACATAGAATCAGTCAGAAAGCGGTGGAAAACATTGCCAGTATTGGTGGGGGTGGTGCGGCTGATGTGATTTCCAGAGGGTTTCTCAGGTTTTTTGATACTTTTGGTTACGACAAGCTGGGCTTTGGTTGTTATCTGCATCAAGGGGTTTGTCAAATGATGGGAGTCGAAGCGGCAGACAATGGTTATTATCTGATAAAAGGCGGAGGTCTGCCCAGAATTGATGTGATCGGCTATAATGCTCGCCTGGATTGGGATGTACTGATACAGCGTTTAAGCAGAGTTGTGGCCTCTGATGAGGTTGTTGTCGAATAGTGGGCGTTTTTAGTAACTATTTCCCGGTAGTTATTTACTGGGTGTAGGTCGTTGATTTGTCAGACTTATACAACAATAATGTTGAACAGAGCTAAAGGGATGTATTGTCGCGTCCTGAAAAATCAATAGCCTACACCCGTCTTTTTTGAGGGGGGAGACATTACCTTTTTACTTTATTTTTGAGCGTGGTTATCCGTTTAAAACGGGATAGGGTTTCATCATAAAGGACACGAAGGTTTAATTTTTTCTTCATTAATTTCATGACCTTCATGGTGTAAAACAGTTTTTTCTGAATTCATGTTTTTCAGTTGTCCGGTCTTAATAATAGGTTGCCTTGAGAGTTTTCTAAAGAGAGAATGTTATGAAAAAGATACTTTTTATAAGTACATTATTTTTAAGCGCATGTGTCACCATTAATATTTATTTTCCTGCGGCGGCTGCCGAGAAGGTGGCGGATGAAATTATACAGGAAATACAAACAGAGCAACCTAATAAACAACAAGGTAATGCGATTCCACAATCCGGTTTGCCTAGCAGCTCTGACGTGCCGGGCAAATCCGAATGGCAGGTCAGTTTTTTTCAAGTATTGGATCAAGCCATTGCTGTGATAATTTCACCTGCCCATGCAGGCGTTAATCTGTCAGTTGATACTGTAGAAATCAGACGTATAAAGGCCAGTATGCATGCCCGTTTTTCGGCGCTTAAAAGATTTTATAGCCAAGGGGTGGTGGCTATTAAAGCAGATGGTTTTTTGACAACCCGAGGTAACGTCCCGTTAAAAGACCGTAATAAGGTTAATAAACTGGTTGCTGCCGAAAATTCAGATCGTAATAAATTATATCAGGCTATTGCCAATGCTAATGGGCATCCGGAATGGTATGAGCAGATTAAATCGACTTTTGCTTCCCGTTGGGTCAGTCATGCCCATTCCGGCTGGTGGTGTCAAAGTCCGAATGGTCATTGGAAACAAAAATAAAAATGGCACGTAGAAGAATCAGAAAGAAAAAAATATCGGAAACGCCGGTTAAGGTATCCATAGAATCCTTGTCACATGATGGTCGTGGAGTCGCTCATGTTGATGGCAAGGTAATTTTTATTGATGAAGCATTACCGGGTGAAGAGCTGGAATTTGTCTATACCGATAGCCGACGTGATTACGCGGAAGGTAAGGTAGTCAATTTGCTGAGTCGTTCAGAACATAGGATTGAACCAGAATGTTCACATTTTGGTGTGTGCGGCGGCTGTAGTTTTCAACATGTTGACAATGCCGAGCAAATTCATTTTAAGGAGACTTTATTAAAAGAACAGTTCAGACGGATTGGCAAGGTGGATATTCCACAAATCTGGGAACCCCTGACCGGCCCACATTGGGGTTACCGGCGTAAAGCCCGTATGGGGGTTAAATATGT
>CAYNIU010000208.1:0-3594 GCA_964397365.1 uncultured Methylomarinum sp.
TGTTTTCTTGGCGGGATTCCACAGGGTATCAACTAAGAAGTCGATTATTTCCGGCGAAGGAGGAGGGCCTACTGGTTTTCCTAATAATAGAGTTACCTGTTCAGGGTGTATTATTATTACAGCCGACTTATCTCCCAATCTTGGAAAATATTTTAATCCAGCATATCTAAACTGCTCTTTTGTGTCAAATATCAAAGTGTCAAGCCCTTGTTTTAGAGGATCAAACAAATCCTTAATGTGTTTCATGATTATTTTAGCTAATCCTCCTTTATAGCTGACAAACAGATTATTCAGCGAGTCAGCGACTGCACCAGTTATTCCTATAAAATCTTCAGCGTTGCTTTCAGTTCCTTCGTAAATAGGGGCATATGAGTGCCAGAATTCTTCTTTTTCATGTAAAATATGATAAGCGACACCTTTATAATATCCGAATGTTTCTTGAATCACTATTTTATGATTATGTCTATCCGTAGCAATACGGTCATATACAGTGAACCCGTAATTTGTGACTCCTGAGTTATAATTTCTGTCTATCAAGGAGCCGTCTTTTTTTAGCTCAAATACTCTTGCTTTTTCATTATAAACACCCTCTCCCGTTCCTAATAACAACCACGGGATGCCAGAGTGATCAATAGTCATATCGGCAATTATATATTTCTCGGGTATTCTTATTTTTTCCCAGTCACTATCCTTATCTTTTTTTTGCCAGAGAAAATATTTATTGTCTGCATCTCTAACCACAATCCATAATTTACCATATTTTGACCTTAAAAAATCAATATATCCTTCTGTAACCCTTATTTCTTCGTCTAATCCTTTATCGGAAAATCTAAAGACATATCCGTCACTACTTTTGCCACTAAGATATATATCTCCATTGAAGAATTCAAGTTGGTATTTAGGCACCCCAAACATTCCGGAAGTGACAGTAACAGTTTTCTCTAATTTAAAGGAATTATTCATTATTCTTCCAAGATAAATAATATCTTTGATCTCAATTATTCCCCACCACGAAGCAAGTATTGCGATTTTACCCTTTTTATTTATAGCAATACTACGAAAAAATTTGTCTTTTAAACTGTCTAATGGAGGAGGAGAAAAATCTTTAATTTTAATTACCACCGTGTCAGGGTAATCATTGTTGATGTTATCAGCAAAAGCTATTGTTTTAAATCCCCCTGCTACCAAAAACACAAAAAACAAAATTATCAATCTTTTCATTAAAATCCCCCCCCTCATGATAAAATCGATAATCTTTGCCGAAGATCAAATTATTTCATATGTTAGGTATTTAACATCAATAAAAACTGTAGGTTTTTGTTCATTTTAATCTAATGTGTTTATCTGATCAATAACATCCTTTTGGTTTCTATAAATTTACCGGCTTTCAAATAATAAAAATAAAAGCTGCTTCCTGCTTTTCTGCCAAATTTGTCTTTCCCGTCCCAGACAACTTTATGAGTTCCAGCCTTCTCTGTTTTATTTACCAAGGTTTTTACTTTCTGACCCAAGATATTAAAAACAATCAGCTCCACATCAGCTTTTTTAGGCAGATCGTACTCAATAGTAGTTTCGGAATTAAAAGGGTTGGGATAGTTTTGATAAAGTCGGTAGCTAGAAGGAAGCGGGGGAGGCGGTTCGATTATGATAGTATCTTCCTTTGTCCAATCAGAGTAAAGATTGACTAAAGGATCAAATGTTCTGAATTTAATATGGTATTCAAGAGGCGGTTTGCCAGAAGTTGTAATCACCACAGTTCTTTTTAACTCGGATGTTTCTGTTGTTTGGGGAGGCAGATTGCCAAAAAATACAGAATCAGAATTCAATTCATAAGCTTGGTATTCCACTTCAAACGAAGGATAGGTTTCCAATTCAAAACTCATTTTAACTTCCGCTGTCTGATTTTCAGGGTTCCACAAGGTATCAACAGTTACATCTGTTATCTCCGGCTGAGGCGGAGGACCTACCGGTTTTCCTAACAAAAGAGTGATAAGTTTAGGATGGGTTATTGCGATAATAGACCTGTCTCCAAATCGAGGCGAGTAGTTTAAATTGACATATTTAAAATAGTCACTTGTGTTAAAAATTAAAGAATCAGCATTATCAAAATGAGAAACAAAAGAATCTTTAGTATGCGTCATGATCACTTTAGCCAATCCCCCCTTACATGCGACAAAAAGATTATTTAATGAGTCGGCAATTGCGCTCCTTAATCCTTGAAAATCTTCAGTTTCAAAATTTGTCTCAGGAAGAGAATAAAAATACCAATTATTTTCCTGTCTATTTAAGATACTGTAACAAATTCCTCTGTAGTTGAGGGTAGAAATCAGGACAGGGTGGTTGTGTTTATCAACTATAATTTTGTCATGTTGCGTAGCCCAAGGAATCGTAATCCCTAAATTATAATCTCTGTCTATCAAAGAATCATTTTTTAATTCGAATACCTTTGCTTTACCATAGACATCTGTATCCGTTTTTATTATTAACCAAGGATTACCATAGTGATCGAAAGTGATGTCAGAAATGTTATAGTTTTCTGGCATCTGTAGTGATTTCCAGTCATTATCCTCATCTTCTTTATACCAGAGCGCTTCTCTGCCATTTTCATCTCTAGCAACAACCCATAATTTACCATATTTTGACTCCAAAAAATCAATATATCCTCCACTCACTATTATTTCTTTTCTTAACCCTTTGTCAGAGTATTTAAAGACGTAGGCGTCTAAACTTTTTCCACTGAGATATAAATCTCCATTAAAGAATTCAAGTTTGTACTTAGGAACACCAAACATTCCGGAAGTAACTGTGATACTTTTTTCTACTTCAAAAGAACCACTTTTTATCCTCCCAATATAGACGATATCTTTGCGTTCTATTATACCGGACCATCTAGCAAGTATTGCTATTTTTCCATTTTGAGTAACGGTAACATCGCGAAAAGTTTTGTCCTTCAAGCTATCCAAGGCAGGAATAGGAAAATCTTCAATACTGATAAATACTGTATCAGGATAATCGCTGGTACTGGCAAGCAATGTCAGCTTAACTCCCCCTACCAACAAAAAAACAAAAAACAAAATTATTAATCTTTTCATTAAAATCACCCCCAATGATAAAATTAATAATTTTTGCAATGTATATTAAGTTATTTTATGTGTTAGGTATTTATAATCATTAATAACTTGTATTATATCTCCATCCTTTAATGTGTTTATCTTATCAATAACATCTTTTTGGTTTTAGTAAATTCATTGGTTTTTAAACGGTAAAAGTAGATACCTGCTGAAACCGGATTTCCATAACTGTCTTCGGCGTCCCATTTTGTTTCATAACTACCTGGTTCTTTAATTTCATCAACCAGTTTCCTTACATGCTGACCCAGAAGATTGTAAATCACAATTTCAACCTTGAAGGACTTTTCTTCTGCATTACCCGGGATATCATACTTAATAACAGTTTCTGAATTGAAAGGATTAGGGTAGTTCTGGTAGAGTTTAAACTTGTCTGGCAATACTGAAGCAGGAGGAGGTTCGGGCGGTTTGTCTATTTTAACATCATATTCACTGCTCCATTCTGATTTAAGTCCTGATCTTGTAT
>CAYNIU010000209.1:0-3573 GCA_964397365.1 uncultured Methylomarinum sp.
ATCCTTCCTTTGCTAAAATTCGGATAAATATTTTCCAAATAATCTCGCAAGGTTTCTTTGGTTGTGTATTTACTTAAATCAGTATCAATACCTTCCCATGTTAGAAAAATTTTATTTTCTTCCAGAAATCGTTTTTCATATTCACCGTGACTACCGGCACGAACTAACCATAAAGCCATTATTTTTATTCCTTATTTATATATCCGCCACCAACTTACTCAACCGCTCCTGCCCCGCATGAGTATAGATCTGAGTAGTAGCAATACTTTCATGTCCAAGCAAAGCCTGAATATCTATCAACTGTACATCTTTCTCCAGCAGGCGGGTGGCGTAAGTATGCCGGAGCTTATGCGGGGTTACCTTTTTTTCGATACCGGCCTTTTCAATCAGCTTCTTCAAATACGCCCTGGCCGCATGTTGTCCCACCGGTTTACCCCCCGATTTTTTGGCAAACAGGTATTCATCGCGGTATTTGTCAGCAATCGTCACAGCCAACACCCGGCCAAAAGATTCAGGCAACGGCACCTGGCGTTCTTTGTTGCCCTTCCCGATTACCCTAACATGTTTGGCCACTCCATCAACCACACGAATATCGGAGACTTTCAAACCAAGAGCTTCGCTGATGCGAAGGCCAGATTTCTGAATCAGCTCGAACAGCAACTCATAGCGCTGGCGTATTTTAATGGCGGATTGTTTGCTACGCCCGTAAATATTGTCCGGGATGTCATCGTAATTACGGGTTGCTTTCATAAAGGCATCCTGCTCTTCCTGTTCTAACCATATCGGCATCCGCTTAGGGCGTTTGGGTTTTTCAATCTGGTAGATGGGGTCTTCCTGTACCTTGTCATTGCGCTTGGCCCATTTATAAAAGGTGGCCAGGCAGGATATTTTTCGAGCCACCGCATGAGCACCCACCCCTTTACGGGTTAAATGGCTGACATACTTTTCAACATCGGTGGGTTCACATTTTCGCCAATCACGTTTCGCTTCACTTAACCAGGCACTCCAGATGTTTAAATCGGAGTTGTAGTTGTAGCAAGTCGTGTCAGCATGACCCTTGGTGTATTTCAAAAACTCTAAAAATTCCTTTTTGGTCTTCTCAAATTTCAATTCAATCGTGTTGGCCATGTTCCCTCCATTCGGTCTTTCAAAACCTGTTTGAAAAAATTGGCCAACTTTTGGTGGTTTGGCCGGAAATCAAATTTACTAAAATTAGTATTTTATAGGTTTTTACTGAGAATGTAAAAAAGTAAAAATTTAGATGTCATGCAAAAAATCGCCTATTAGTGGTGGTAGAAACACACAAAAAATGTCTTAGAACCCTTAAATAATACTAAAACATTTGTTTTAGTAAATTTAGTGCCATTTTAGACCCTTTCTAAACCAAAATTGGCAAAAACATGAAATACAGCTAACATTGAAATTTCTATGCAGAATATATTATCGCTAACGTAACCTTGTTATTGATAACGTAAATATGGCTATTACAAATCGAGAACGACAAAAACGCTTCCGTGAAACCAGAATACAGACGGGTGGTTACAGAATTGGATGCTGGTTGGCTGAAGATGATAACCAACGCTTACACCGACTGATGGAAATGCTCCGTGATAATGGCAAAAGCAAAACCGGCTATTCGGATGTCATCAGCCAGGCATTGAAAGAGCTGGAAATTAGCCTGACACCACCAGAGCATAGAAACTTGGTTAGATATGGGCTTAGATTTATGGAAAACGGGGTGATAAACAATGAGTGATGATAAGCAAGAAGTGGTTGTAACCGATATTCAGATGCCGTTTATGTCAATGGTCGTATTTATGGTGAAGTGGATTGTCGCTTCAATCCCGGCGTTCTTTATTCTGGGAATTATTGCATCAATATTTATGAGCATTTTTGGAGGAATGGGCGGTATGATGATGTAGAGATAGTTATCCCCAGAATCTGTGGATAAGTTTGTGAACAGATTATGACAAACGCTCTCAATGCCTTGCATAATAACGGATTAGGTTGAATTGACTATAAACTGGACAGAACGATTAAGCAGAATAATTCAGCCACCGGAAACTATTGATGAGGCTGTAGCCAAGCTTATGTCGATTCTGAATAATGAGCAAAAACTGATTATTGCCACCATGCCGGAAGACGACTTGATTGATCTTCATTTCAGCTTGGGAACTGCAATCAGGAATGCTTTTGGTCTGTATGATTCAGAAAGTAAACTGTTGGAGTCGTGTGGCGGAATTCATCCAGACGATGTATCTGGTCAAATAATCCAAGACCTATGGAAACATTTAAGAACCTTATAAAGGTAACTGCATGGGAATACAGGACAGATATTATTATTGGAAGAGGCTTGGTGATTATGTTTACAAGCCGTTACAACTACTGGCCACCAATACCAAAGCTTCTTTCCCAATCTGATCCATATATCCCGTTCATAGTATTAATAGCATTTTGATATCCACCTGTGATAGATCGTCTCCATGCTGTTTCAGCTTCACAAGCACGGACATTACCTTTGTAGCATAGGTTTGTTAACTTACGAAGTTTCGGATCATCTATAGGTGCTAAAACTTTATCCATTGCCTCATGTATCGACTTATCCCAAGCATCACAAGCCTCTTGGTTATTTTTGTTATAGCATAAATCCCATAATTGATTTCTTGATAGAGCAAAAGACTGACCATTAAAAAATAATAATAAAAATAGTAAATATAAACATTTTTTTATATTAAACATTATATATCTCCAATTAATAAAATTAGGTTATAACTACTTTGAAAAAATCCGATATGGAAACATTATTTTTTACAAAAATTATCCATTAGCCTGGTGCCGAAATTATGTCCTTGTAAACCTCTACAAATATCATTACGTGTTTTTTTTGATTCAACTCGACCGTCTAAAACGTTTAAGACAATTTGTTCTTCTGCTTGATTACGTATACTTAAAAATTTATACAGCCATCGCATAAAACCAACATTTTCTTTTAACGGATAATGTTTATATTTTGTGTAATAATCATCAAATATTTTTCCTGAATTAGAAATAAGTAAACGTTCTCTATCTGTTAAACGGTTCCATCTCTCACGATTAATTCCCTCTAATTCACCAGCATCTTGTAGAGTCTGCCTCATAACTTCACTTTGGGCATCAATTGCTGATTCATAACTACCGGATTTAACAAATTCAGAATAAAAAATAAATATTGTAACTAAGGCGTAAAAATATTTTTTTTTAATCATTTTGCATACCTAAAGGTATAAACTATTCAACTAATTGAACGCTAACACTTAAAATAAAAAAATACAAATTAATTTTTCATACAAAATTGATACTCCTATATATTAAACCCGCAATTGTTCCCTCCGGCTCAAAAGCAGTACGTCCCTGTACTACTTTTGAACTCTCCGGTCACAACTGCTCAGTCCGTGGTTTATTAAAGGTCATCGCGAAGCCATCCCTGGCCGTGGGCAATAGACATCCCTGTCAATTGCCCGGAAAGCCTTCTGTGCTTAATCCGCAAATCGTCCAGGGCGGCCCAAAAATATACCTCCCTGTACATTTTTAGAC
>CAYNIU010000210.1:0-3426 GCA_964397365.1 uncultured Methylomarinum sp.
ACAAGCGCGCCACGATTTTTCGCGAAAGCTGAAATGGGATCCGTCCAATTTCAGCAGCGAAAAATAACGTGGCGATTAATGCCTTCGGCGACCCCGATTCGTCCTGCGTACGTGCCACTACGCCACATCCTCGTATACTCGATGCAGGCTCCGTAGCACTTCCACAAATGACTTGACGCCCCTATCGGGAAGCCTTGTATTTCTCCTCCGCAAGCTACGGAAAAACACCCGGCCCTGTGGGGCTATCGGGGACTAAAAATCTTCACTTCGCTGAAGCTCCGTTTCCATGATTTTCAGCGAAGGAAAATTGGAATGTTAATACAGATTTATCTTGATAATCGGAATTCAGCGATCGCACAAGCTATTGTGGACCATATCAATGCTATTCTGGCGCATCCCGGTTTTATTGTTGAAGCTAGACGGCGTTGTCTGTTGCTTCAATTAGCGGCGCATTGGCGTTGTCTGGCATGGATTTAAACGATACAGCAGAGACTGCTTAGTGGGCAAATATATATCAGATAGTTCGTATAAACGATTCCAGCTGGCAGGGTAACTATGAATGGTTTGAGTACAATCCTGCATGGCGATCCTGGGTTGAATGATTGGGATGTTTATTTTACTGCCCGGGATATCTGTCAACGTCATTTTAAAGTGAGTATGAATAATGAAACAACATGAACGGATTAAAGGGTTCGATAGCCCACAAACATTATTGAATAGCTGGAATAAACTGCGTAAAAATCATCCTGGTATAGTTACTAGAAAAGCGGCAAATGAACTGAATGTAAGTGAAGCAGAATTGCTGGCAACAAGTTGTGGAACAACAGTTATTCGCCTGAAAACTGATTGGTCGGAGTTGCTGCAGGAACTGGACACGCTGGGGCCAGTAATGGCGCAGACACGAAATGAATATGTTGTACATGAAAAAACAGGTTGTTACCGTAATATTCGAATCAATAAGAATAAAGGGCTGGTGTTAAACGATGCAATTGATTTGCGGCTGATGCTTGAACATTGGCAGTTTGCTTTTGCTGTTGAGGAAAAAATGCGTACAGACTGCCGGTATAGTCTGCAGTTTTTTAATAGGGACGGTAGTGCGGTACATAAAATTTATCTGACGAACAGCAGTAATTTGGCTGCTTACCTTGCCCTGATCGATAAATTCCGTTTATCTGATCAGAGTTTTAAACCGATTGTGAATGCATTACCCTTTATCAATGATGCCAACAGTGCCGAAGTGGATGTTAATAAGTTGCGTGATCGTTGGCGCAATCTTGAACACAGCCATGATTTTCAGAAAATGCTTGAGCAATTTCAGATTACCCGGTTTGAAGCGCTAGTTCTGGCTGGGTCGGAATTTGCCAATAGCGTCATTCCCGGGTTATTCGCTGATTTTATGCAAACCCTTGCCGATATTGGACTACCGCTTATGCTGTTTGTTAAAAATCAAGGAACTGTGCAGATTCACAATGGCGTTATTCACAATATTCGTCTGACGCCTCCCTGGTTTAATATTCTGGACAATGATTTCAGCCTGCATTTGAACCTGGAAGCGATCGATACACTATGGGTCGTGGAAAAACCCGGTTCAGTGGGGAATATTACTTCCTTGGAGCTTTATGATGCCGAGGAAAACAATATTGCTTTGGTCTTTGGCGAATATATACCGGGGCAAGGCGAAGATCCGGCATGGCATGATCTGTTGGTTTCACTTTCCGAAGCCGGAGCTGTTGTCTAAATATCGGGTCTGGAGACTATAGGAACGGTACTCCTCCAGACTTTTTTAAAAACCCGCAGCATAGCTGTGAAAAATGCTTATAACATAAACCGCACACAAAAAAAGAGGTACATTAATATGAAACAATTACCCGAACATAAATCTCCCTCAGAACAAGCTCTCGATTTGCCAACTTTGGTAACCATTCTCTGTCATTTGATGACCTGTTATGCACTTCGTCCCTGTGAACCACTGGCCACTAATATCAACCGGCACATGAAGGTTTTATTAAATTCGCCTAATGCCTTGGAGGCGCTGGGCGAATGGTGTTCAACCTTTCAGCAATTGCATTTGCAGTGGGTCGCCATTGCTGATCGTCACACTTTACAATTTCAACAACAGGCGATGGCAGAAGCAAAAAAAAATGAAGCGCATTAATCGTGATTTCATTTTTATGACCTTAATTTGGCAGCGCTGTATGCTAGACGTATCGCTGTTTTGCAAGCAGACAATATCGAATGTAAGGCAACTCAAAAATGATAGACCAACTATTTAATTATCCGGAATATTCCAGATAAGCGACGCATTTTTTTATCAAGTTACATAGGAGAAATATTATGACCAACCAGCCTTGTTCGACAGAATCATTGGCTTCTTCAGGTTATTGCCGATTAACAGTTTGCATGGAATGTGGTGTTATCAACCTTAGTCTGCCCAGCCGAATTACGTTGCAGTTTGAAATACACCAGTTCCTTGAGATAGCCAGTGCCTTTAATAGGGCAGCCCAAATCCTTAAAGCTAAAACAGAGCCAAAACAGAATGCAAAGGTGATTAAATTAAAGCAAATACATTGATCCTCTGTATCTATATTGAAACTACGGATTCAAGATTAAAAAAGTCGATATCTGGTGATATTGAATTATCCCGGAAGCAATTTATATTTCCAGGCATTAGAAAAGAGTAAGCTATGAAAATTGGATTAATTTACGGTAGTGATACCGGTAATACTGAGTATGTCGCAAAAATTCTGCGTGACGAAATTGGCGAAGATATTGTGGATATTCATGAAGTCTCCAGGATAGATTTGCCGACCATTCTCGGACAATATGATTTTTTTATTATGGGAATCCCGAGCTGGTATGACGGCGAAATGCAAAGTGAATGGGCAGATAAAGCAGAGGAGCTGGAAAAACTGGATCTGACAGGTCTTAAGGTTGCAATCTATGGCCTGGGTGACCAGCAAGACTGGGGGGAATATTTCTGCAATGGCATGGGGGAGTTAGCTACAAAGTTCAAAGCATCAGGCGCTACCTTAATCGGTCACTGGCCGGCAAAGGGTTATGAATTTATCCAAACCACTGCTTTGATTGATGATGATAACTTCGTGGGTCTGGCCCTGGATGAGGATAGACAGCCGGATTTGACAGCTGTTCGTATCAAAACCTGGATTAGTCAGTTAAAGAATGAATTGGGCGTGGATGATTGGCATATGGAGCTTCCGGAACTTGTGGTAGAGCTAATGTAATAGCAAATCTTATTTCTATTAACAGTGTCTGGATGGGAAGGACAGAAGTCCTGATATAAAGAGAGATCATTTCGGCCAAACCGCAGCAGGTACAACAATCTTCTCTACTCATAATCCGATAGTGGCGGGCAACTGCATTGTAAATGCCTGTCACCGTACACATTGTCAATGCGACCTACCGGCG
>CAYNIU010000211.1:0-3401 GCA_964397365.1 uncultured Methylomarinum sp.
AATAGGTCTCTACCAGGCCGAACCCACCCGTCGCGTCCGCTTATCACCAACCGTTCGGCGCTATAAAGTGGATTGTATAAATGAAAAATAGTACTAAGTTTCCGGGAGGATCTAAATCACGGGTGAATCGTGCCGGAGACAATATTCGTAATGGAGTCTCAACAGAGTCTGACCTTAAAGTACTTGAGGAGTGGCGTTCGGCTCACCGTGCAGTGCTGAATACATTCCAGGCGATTCTAAGGAACAGATCTCGCGGTTTAAAGATCACCGTCGCGCAGCGTCATAAACGTAAATCCACGATAATCGACAAACTCTTTAGATACCCATCAATGCAGTTATCTAGAATGGATGATGTTGCGGGTTGCCGACTCATATTTGAAGATATTGAATCACTTTATAACTTCCGAGACGAATTTCATAAATCTTGGTTTCATCATAAAAGGAAGAACGGTATCGATAAGTATGATTATATTAAAACCCCGAAAGCGTCTGGATATAGGGGGGTTCATGATGTTTATGGTTATGATGTAAATTCAGAAATAGGACGACCATTAAAAGGGTTGCTAATTGAAATCCAGTATCGTACCGAAATACAACATGCTTGGGCTACGGCGGTAGAAGTAATTGGTTTCATCACATCAAGTCAGCCCAAGTTCAAAAAGGGAGATACAAGATATCAGCGGGCAATGGCGCTTGCTAGCGAAATCATCGCGAGAGTTCATGAAAAGTGCAATGGACCGCATCCTAATGAGGACGGCAAAAATCTGGTTAGCAGTTTTCTTGATTTAGATGATGAACTTAATCTTATAAATACGCTTCGTGGGCTTAATGAGGTTGATGCAGAAGTATCCAGTAGAAAGAATGTGATCTTGATTATTTCCCCTGAAGGTGAGCTTGAAACAAAAACATATCGTAATGCTACAGACGCAATACGAGATCTATTTGAACTAGAGAACAATTATCCAGGTTTCGATATTGTACTGGTAAAAGCAGATACACCCGAAGATGTGCGATTTGCATTTAAAAACTATTTCTCAGATACCAGGGACTTTGTTCAACTACTAGAAGACGCATGCACAACACTTTCTGGGATAAAAAGACTGAGGCGCCGAACAAAGCGCTCCACTTGACTGCAATTTCGCTGCGCTTCATTGCAGCAAGTGAGCTTTGACGTTAGAAAACCTAATAAAAATGGATGGAAGTCAAATGCATTTAGAGAGAAAACCTAATCAAGAAAATGTTTCTGGAGTATTCAAGCTTAGATTGTCTCTTTCAGGAGCATGTAATTACAATTGTATTTTTTGTCATAATGAAGGAAGGAATTCTTTTTCCAATGATCTCATGTCTAAGGATGATGCCCTCGCCCTATGCCAAGGTGCCTATGATGCCGGGATAAGATCATTTACATTCACCGGTGGAGAACCCCTGATGAATCCTGATTGCCTTAATATTATTTCAGAGGTTCGTAAAGATTTTCCAGACGTGATAATTAAATTAACTACAAACGCAGTCCTAATCAAAATAGCAGATGTAGATTTTCTTGAAAAAAATATTGACAGGATCCGCATCAATTTTCAGGCAACAGATGGAGATTATTTCAAGGAAATAGTCGGCGTAGACAAGTTAGAACACTTAAAAAAACTAATCAGTGAATTCAAAAATACAAATATCCACATTTGCTTAAATTATGTATACACGAAAGTATCAAAGAAAAATTTGCCATCTGTAGTTGATTATGCCACCAAAAACTCTCTCGAAATGAAGGTTTTAGAATTAATAAAAAACGACAACAATAAGCACTATTACGAACCTATAGAAAGTGCCAAAAACTATTTGGAGAAAATTTCAATACGAACGGTCAAAGACTATCAAGATGATGACCTTTATTTTTTAAAAAAGAACGGACCTAAAATTAGACTTTGCTATGCTCATTGCAACACATTAAACGGAAATTCTTGTCGCACATTAGGGGAATTAAGGACCAGTCCATCATTAGACGTTTATCCATGCATGCATCACATGACGCCCAAAATTAATGTCTCAAAAAATATGTCTACTAAAAATATCTGTAATGCGGTTTTGTTAATGGATGAAGAAAAGGGCGTTTGTCCAGAGTGTGAAAATGAATAAACTCGATCATTACAACGTACTAGTAATTGAAGATCAGCCTGAGAACATTGAAATATTCTCAAGAAGGTTTGACACACACCGAATCGACTTTGACGGCACAAGGTTCGAGGTTAATTATTATTTCCTTCCTGTCAAACTAGATCCACCTAAGACAAATTCCGAAAACCTTTCTATATCTAATGAAACTGTCATATCTCTAGGAAATTACCTAATTGAAGAGGACATTGATTTAATAATGGTTGATTACGCTTTCGTTCTTCCAGAAAAGGATGAAGAGCTAACGTATAAATTGAACAACCGTGAACTGCATACAAAAGAGCAACTACTAGGCATATATGTTTTAGACGCATCAGAACTATTCAAGGGGCTTTTCAAGGTAAACAAGAAGGCAAAATACATACTTAAAAAAGACAAAATACAAATAATGATGTACACATATCCAGCAGACAGTTTAATGCACCTACTTGGGGATGCAAAGCAACGTATGAACAAACTATCTCGTGTACTTAAGCGTGAAATCGAAGTATTAGATACCCGGCAACTTCTTTATGGTGGTGACAAAAGTCTAGAGGAGCACCATGACAGGAAGCTTTATCCACAATTGCTAAGCGGATATTTAAATTTAATTGTTCTTAACTGTGTAAATACTAAACTATCAAAACTGATCCCTTTGTATAAAAATATAAAAGTAAAAAGAAGTATTTTTGCAGTTACACTAATTGCCTCTTTTGCTGGAGGAGTAGCTTTCACAGTTGATTTCATAACCTCTAATATTTCATCTCTATGGGCAACAAATCAATTATTGGCCCTTATATTAATTGCAGTCCTTATTGTTTTCGTTTTTAGTGCGGGATCTTTTTTTGCAATATTCTTCGAAAGATTGGTCAGAAATTTAGTTATATGGCTAGAAATTGAATAATATTTTCTAACAAACTAATCAACCGGACTGTTGATACATGTGCGCTTCTCGAAAAAGTCTCTACTAGTTTCAACGCCCCGTCGCAGCCGGTTATCATGAACCGTTGCTCAAAAATAATAATCATGGAGGAAATTCATGAAATTCAAAATTATTACGAAGATATTCTACTTTTCTTCAATACTCATCATTGCAATGGCCCTATCAAGTTGCGCAATCAGTAAAAAGACTTATCTCCCAGACGGAAGTGAAGGTTATAGCATCAGTTGCGACGGGTCGGCTGTCGGTATAAATGTCTGTTTTGAAAAAGCAGGGCAACTTTGCGGGGCGCGGGGTTATCAAATACTAAATAGGG
>CAYNIU010000212.1:0-3389 GCA_964397365.1 uncultured Methylomarinum sp.
GTGATACATATATTTCCCGTTGCTTTCCCTTGGTAAATGGTTATTGTGTTCTAACGCCGCAAATCACCGGCAGCAAAAAGCAGAGCGACGAAGGAGTGGTGCTTTTGCTGTCTGAGTGCATTTGCCTTGTTATGTGATAATTAAAGCGCATCATCTTCTTGGGCTGCAATTTCTTTGTCACATGCCTCTTTATTGGAAAAATAATACTCAACAGAAAGATACCCCTTGTTTCGACCTCCAGGATTCGCGATTAATCCCACTTGCTTGATGTTGCCCTTTAATATAGAACCTTTTTCTGTACTCCAACCAGCCATTAAAAATCGTTCTTTCTTAACCATGGCCATCATGAACTCATTTGGCTCTTTCCAAATGCTGCCAGGCATAAGCAAATCTGTAGTTTCACCTTTGCCATATGCTTTTGTAAGTTTGCCTTTCATTTCCTCAAATGCCGATTTGAGTTCTATACCATATGAACTTGTTGATATATCTTTCCCAATTGCTTTTATCCAGCAAAGTCCATTCTTTTTTCCAACTTGGACAACATATTGTTCAAATGCAGAATGAGGCTTAGGAACATTTGTAGTTACGAACTTTCTTGGAGCGACTTCCTTAGCCTTAGAGTCAATTTGCTCTATGGACATACCCATGCTTAAACCAAACGGCCCAGCCATAGCTATATGAGATGTTGCCATTGATATTACACAGACGATTGATACGAGTAGTTTTTTCATGATTTCCTTCTGTTGTTGATTTTTACACATAACGCTAAAGCTCACCTTCCAAATTCGTGCAGCGCCTTGTTAGCGGTTCGCCATGTTTGGATATACAATGAAACCACTTCTTTTATTAGACAAATTATCAATCACGTAGACTTTAAATGTGTCACCAACGTCAACAGGAAGCGAGAACCCATCAATATTCCACCATGTAGTTCCATATTGTGACGTAGAATACTCTGGAATATCGTTATCTCCTCTTTTACGAAGTATTTCTTTGCCATCCATTGTTTGAACAATGTATTCCCACCATTTTGTGTTGGCAGCATCGATCGTTATTCCAGAAACATGTACTAAAATATATCCCCCTTTGGGCAAGCGAGTGATCTCATTATCAATTTTGTCTTGTGTCCACATTTTCACCTTCGCCTTTTCTTGTAAATCATTTACCATATAATCGTAACTTTCGTATTCAACTCTGGTTCTAGCTCCGTTTTCAATCACCTCAACGGACGAACCATATTTAGAATACTTTTGACCTACGAAAAGCATGGTGGTAGCACATGCAGATAATAGTATCAACATCAATGATAAGGAAATAAGAAGTCTTGGTTTCATTTGTATGTCCTCCTTTTTATAGATGAACCGCTAACGCTTAACATCACCGGCAAAATAAAGGTGCAGAGCGAAGCGGCGCAGCTTTATTTTGTCCGAGTGCATGTTTTTGTTATGCTTTTTTTGCATTATGAAATATACGGGTTTAATAAAATACTCAAATCTCTATTTTTTAATGATTGAAATACGTATTGTGCTGTTGCCTGTTTTTTTAAATATTCTGATGCAACTTCATCACTAAAATCTTTATTACGGGTATACCTTATTTCAAGTAACTTATTTTGACTTACAGCATCCATTTTTAATATTTCTCCTGTTCTAATTGCACTTACTAACCCATTATGAGCTGATTTTACTGCATACATTCCTAAAAGAAATGGTTCAATTTCTCTCGCTTTTGGTATTGCATGGAAGAGCATTGCTCCAGAATCTAAGCCTTTTGATAACAAGTGAATAGTTGCTCCAACATAATCTGGTTTATTGTCATGTAAAGCCCAAAAGTTGCAACTGCTTCCTCTGTAATATGGGGACAATCCCATGTGAATATTAATAGCCCTTTTTGCTACTAGAAACTCAATCAATTCTCCTTTTATAAAACTACTACCAAACACAACATAAAAATCACTTTTTAGTGCTGGTTTTAAAATATCAATATTCAACTTGTTGAGGTCACCTGACTTCAATGATAATGATTTTACATTTAGCGGCAAGAAACATGGCGATCCAAACACCTTGTTTTCTGCGTTGATAACATTGCTAAAGTAACCTTGCATTACATCCGAACGTTTGAAAAAATCTTCTACCTGCCCAGGAAATACAGTATTACATTCTTGTACTGCAAAAACCTCATCTGCAATTGATGCCAAACTTTTAATTAGCGATATATGACGCGGCTGATTGCTCGTAAATACAGTAATCCTCATTGTCCAATCCTTTTTATTACATTAGCATGGTCTTCTCTTGGAAATTCAAATTCTGAAAGCAAATGATTTTCCATATTTGCCCTAAAACCAATCTCAATTTTCAAATTATGCAAAATAGATAGTGTGTCGGTATTATAGGAATTACATGGATGAGATACAGTTTTAGGTTTCTGCCCTAATGAGGCAAGCAAAAAATCATAATTTTGATGATATTCTTTTTCTTGTTCTATCACTGAAAGTTTTGATAACTGAGTAGGATGAGTATGTGAATGCAACCCAATAATATGACCATTGCTATTAAGTTTCTGTATGTGTTCCTGATTCATCCATAAATCTGACGAGAATTTTTTTATATCAATATTGTGGTTCTTCATCATTAAATTCATTACGTGATTATATTTATAATCACCGAGGGAAGTGTCCCTTATAAATCGAAATTTTGTATCATTTTGTGAGTAAAAAGGGAAGTTTTTCCAATCATCGTGTAAATAATCATTTAATGACCGTGTAACTTCATCAGAATATTCAGTTTGTTCAACTAATAAAAAAAACTTATGATAGAAATCATCGATATCTGAAAAATATACTGTTCTAAATTTCCGATATACTTCAAGTGGCTCAATTCCACCATCTAACACTGATGAATACACAAACCAGAATGCAGTTAAATTGTACTTTTCCAAAATAGGTACAGCAATATCGTATTGACACAAGAGAGTATCATCAAAGGTTAAACATACATCTTTATTGTCTAAGGTTTTCATCTTGGCTTTATGAAACCATTCATCAGCAGGCAGCAAGGCATCTTGATAGTATTGAATAATATTTTCAAATTGATCTGCAGAAATAGCACCTTGCCCACTTAGATGTTTTTCATCATGAAAATGATGGAACATTATTCCATGAGCAACATTCTGTTCTGTTCTGTTCTGTTCTGTTCTGTTCTGTTCTGTTCTGTTCTGTTCTGTTCTGTTCTTATTCATGGTTTCTCCACTATTTTATTTGTCAAGTGACTTTGGCAGTTTTTTTGAAGCATAACGCCTTGCTCACTGGCAATTTAAAGTGGCACGTTTTTGCGGCTTTTTTCGCAAAACAAGTGCCGCTTTAAATTGTCCACGTGCAGCTATTTGTTAGC
>CAYNIU010000213.1:0-3371 GCA_964397365.1 uncultured Methylomarinum sp.
GCCCTTTTAAAACCATGCTTAGCAGCCTCATTAAGCCGGGCATGACCATTAGCCACCGGCCGGATTTCCCCATTCAACCCGAGTTCACCAAAAAAAATCACATCATAAGGGATCACCAAGTCCTTTAAGCTGGATACCACACCAACCATAATAGCTAGATCAGAACTGGTTTCAGAGACCTTGATACCACCAACGACATTGGCATAAATTTCATCATTGGCAGTCAATATGCCGCCATGACGTGATAACACCGCCAACAGCATCGCCAGACGGTTTTGATCCAATCCAACTGCCAAACGGCGTGGATTACCGTATTGACTTTCCGTCACCAGCGCCTGAATTTCGACCAGCAACGGTCGCGTACCTTCCCACAAAACCGTCACTGCACTACCGGGAGCCGGTTTGTCGGCACGCGATAAAAACATAGCCGATGGGTTTTTCACTTCCTTAAGCCCATTGCTTTCCATAGCAAAAAAACCCAACTCGCCGACACTGCCGAAGCGGTTTTTATCTGACCTTAATACTCTGAAGCGAGTATCATCAGTGGAGGATAGTACCACCTGGGCATCAACAATATGACTTAAAGTCATAGGTCCTGCCAGAGACTGGTCTTTGGTCACATGTCCGACCATAAAAATAGAGACATTATTTTTCTTGGCATACTGGGTCAAAAAACTGGCCGATTCCCGTACCTGTGATACCGAACCCGGCGCTGAGTCAGAATCCAGTGTATACATGACCTGGATTGAATCAATAATCACCACTTCCGGCTTTTCCTGATCCACAACATTAGCTATCTGCTGTACCGCCGTTTCTGCCAGCATTTTGATACCGTCGGTTTTTAAACCCAGTCGATGTGCACGTTCAGCAATTTGCTGCAAAGATTCTTCGCCGGAAACATAAAGCACGGAAATCTGTCGCAAGGCAATGTTGGCAATGGCTTGTAGTAAAATAGTGCTTTTCCCGGCTCCTGGCGCGCCACCAATCAACACCACACTCCCGGTGACAATGCCGCCACCTAACACACGGTCAAACTCCGTTAACCCGGTCGATATGCGTTCCGCCTGAGTCAAATTGACTTCAGACAACAACTGTACTGGCGTACGCGTCCCGGCATAACCGGAAACACTTTTCTGCCGACTACTTGAGCCCAACTGTACTTCCTTAACTGTATTCCATTCCCCACAAGCCGTACATTGTCCTGTCCAGCGCGGATAATCAGCGCCGCACTCAGTACACACGAATGCGGTTTTTTGTTTTTTTGCCATTTTATTGATACCCGAATTCAGGAAAGATAACTAACAACCCTGTCGTTTTATTAATGTGTGACGTATAACTACACCTCCAAGTTCTTCATGTCGTTCATGGTAAAACTAGAATATTTATTCTGTTTGCAGTTGTTTTGAAGGTCATGAAAAAACAGGATAGAATTCTATACAGGATAAAAACATGACGCCATGTTTAAGAGAGTGATCAGTTATTTTTTTCAACAATCTGTACGCGCGGGGTAATTCCACATAATAGCGTATAAGGAATGGTATCAGCCGCCCACGAGATTTCTTCCACAGTCAGTCCTTGTCCCCATAAAGTTACCGGATCCCCCGGTTTTGCCTGAGGCTGATTTTTTAAATCGACGGTAATCATATCCATAGAGACCCGCCCAATCAGAGGCACACGCACACCATTAACCAAAACGGGAGTTCCGCTTTTGACATAACGGGGATAGCCATCGCCATAACCTATGGCGACCACCCCTAATCGAGTGGCATCATCACATGTCCAGCTTCCACCATAGCCAACTGACTCGCCTGCAGCGACTGATTTAACCGCAATCAGACGGGAATGCAGACTCATGACTGCTTTGAGATTTAACTGCTCAGCGCTGCTGTGAGCAAAAGGCGAACAACCATACAACATGATGCCGGGTCTGACCCAGTCGGTCAGCGATTCTTTCCAACCCAGAATTGCTGCGGAATTGGCAACACTGCGAGGTCCGGCATAGCCTTTTATCGTCTGCTTAAATTCAGTAATTTGAGTCAGTGTTTTACCATCATTGACATCATCAGCATTGGCCAGATGAGTCATTAAGCCCGGCGATGGCTTAATTTGTTTACAGGCTGCCAAGCGCTGATAAGCCTGCTTAAAATCCTCCTTTTTAAACCCAAGGCGGTTCATTCCAGTATCCATCTTCAACCACACCGATATGACTTCATTTCCCTGGTACTGTTGCAGGATATTAATCTGCTCCGGCGTATGAATAACGGCATCCAGGCGGTATCGGTAGAGCTCCTGCAATTCATCCGCACAAACAAACCCTTCCAGCACAGTAATAGGTTTCTGAAAACCGGCATTCCGCAACAAGATCCCCTCATAAGCCCGGGCCACAGCAACTGCGTCTATTTCCTGCATTAATACTTCGGCAACCCGCAACAAACCATGCCCATAAGCATTTGCCTTGATGACGGCCATAACTTTGGCCGTCGGGGCATGCTGCCTGACAACATTCAGATTATGCCGAACCGCATCAAGATCAAGTACCGCATAAGCAGCAGGAATCATTCATAATCCTCATCACCGTATGGGTCACCGGCAAAATTCTCAAAACGGGTGTACTGTCCCAAAAATGTTAAACGTGTTGTTCCCAAAGGACCATTCCGCTGTTTACCAATAATAATTTCAGCAATACCTTTATCCGGACTGTCCTCGTTATAAACTTCATCGCGATACACAAAAACGATTAAATCAGCATCCTGTTCGATAGCACCTGACTCACGCAAATCCGACATAACGGGACGTTTATTAGGCCGTTGCTCAAGATTCCGGTTAAGCTGCGACAGAGCAATAACCGGCACATTCATTTCTTTAGCCAGGGCTTTTAGTCCCCGAGAAATATCAGAAATCTGCTGTACCCGGTTATCGCCACTGGAAGGTGATTGCATCAATTGTAAATAATCCAGTACAATCAATCCCAACTGGCCGTGTTCACGCGCCAGACGCCGGGATCTGGCGCGTACTTCAGTCGGTGTCAATGCCGGGGTATCATCAATAAACAGCTTGGTTTCAGCCAACAGATTAATGGCCGAGGTCAAACGCGGCCATTCGTCGTCGTCCAGCTTGCCAGTTCGCACCTTATGCTGATCAATCCGTCCCAAGGACGACATCATCCGCATGGCCAACGCTTCACCCGGCATTTCCATACTAAAAACCGCGACCGGTTTATCACCCTGAATAGCCACATTTTCTGCTATATTCATGGCAATAGTGGTTTTACCCATTGATGGCCGCCCGGCCACAATAATCAAATCAGCCGGCTGCAAACCCGAAGTCATTTGATCAAAATCAGTAAATCCGGTGCTGGCGCCGGTAATATT
>CAYNIU010000214.1:0-3365 GCA_964397365.1 uncultured Methylomarinum sp.
CATTTGTGTCCGCTGAATGCCAAAAAAACCGGGTTAAAGTACAAGTTTTAGGTTCTGGTGGTCCTGAATTAACTGATAACAGGGCATCAACGGCTTATTTAATCTGGTTGGATAATAGGGGGGTTGTGTTAGTCGATGCCGGCTCGGGCAGCGCTTTGAATTATGAAAAAAGCGGCGCTGAACTTAATGACCTGGAGTTCATTGTTTTTTCTCATTTACATGTTGATCACAGTGTTGATTTTCCTGCCTATATTAAAGCTTTCTATTTCAGCCAGCGCAAAAAGAATATTCATGTGTTTGGGCCGACCGGTAACCGGCAAATGCCGGCTATGACTGAATATGTAGATGGTTTATTTGGTAGCACAGGTGTTTACCGTTATTTAAATGAATATGTAAACGTCAATCAGAATAGCCGTTACCAAATTCTTGCCGATAATGTCGCGATTAAAAATAAGCATCTGCAGAAGATGTATCAAAATGCTGAGCTGTCTTTATTTGCCATTCCCGTTCATCATGGTTCTTTACCGGCCGTTGCCTGGAGGATTAATATTGCCGGCTGTTCGCTGACATTTTCCGGCGATATGAGCAATCATTATAATACCTTGATAATTTTGGCAAAAAATTCGGATCTATTGGTTGCACACAATGCAATACCGGAGGGTATGCAAGGTGCTGGACGCCTGTTACATATGCCACCATCGGAAATTGGCAAAATTGCTTATCAGGCGGGTATCAAAAAACTGATTTTATCGCACCGTATGCAACGAACACTGAAAAAAGAAAAACAAACACTTAATGCAGTCAGACAATATTATCAGGGGACTGTCGTATTTGCAGACGATTTGGATGTGTTTGTTCCGGGCGTTAACTAACTTAGAGAATCGCTGATTTATTCGCAATTCCTGTGGCACAAGGATGTGCCACCAAATATCTATGTCCGCAAGCCATTGATTCCGTGAATAAATCGGAACTCGCATTTCCGCTTTGTGGGCGTTGACAAAACAGGGATGATTCGTTTAGCGCTTTCTTAGGGTTATGCATATTTCTTACTGACATGCAGTATACGACATGAGGAGGTATTTTAGGCGACTGGTTTACAGTCTGGAATACTTCAAAGATATTGATTTCAATCAAATTTTCTTGAGATATTCAACGTTTAACTTGTTTTATTTACATTTCGGGGGGATACTAGGAGTCTGACCCTTTTTTAAATCATAGGGTTAGGATATAAGTGTAACAATAATAACTATTAAAACAACCAGATGATTAAGAGGAGGTCATTATGATCAACTTAGAAATCGTAATTACACTTGTTGCTATGCTGACAGCTTTTTTCATTGTTATCTATTTATTACAAAAAGGTAGCGCCAGAAAAAGACGGATCAAGCAGGATTTTGAAACCCTGGAGCTTGCAAAGCAACTCAAGTGCGATACCAGAGACTCTGAAAATTTGTCTTCACTCGGACTTAAGCCACTTAACCTCAAAACTGAGAAATTTTCTGCTATTGATACTGAATGCAAGTTAGCGATTGCTTTTGGCCTTATCATTTTTGTTGCTTTTTTGGCCTGGTCAGTTTACTTGATAAGCAAACAATTTATTATTCTGGCTTCATTTAGCAGTATCTTTGCGTTAGTGTGTTTGTCTTTATTGATATATGCAAAAAACAAACTTTTGCGAGGTAAATCTGAAGTCTGGCATATTCGTCATGCTGTGGATAAATATGAGCAGGCTCTGGCATCAGCTCAAGCAATTAAAAATGTCAAACGGCCAGAAACAATCATTCCAACTTATATCAAACCACTTAATGAGTTGTATGAAATTGCTCGGGGTTATAGTTGTGTGCCGCAAGATTCGACCTTGAAGCGTCACTTTCTGTCTAACTTAATGGCTGAAGTTGTGTCATCGTTTTCTCCGCGACCAACAGATTCGATGCTGAAACGGCATTACGATACAATGATCAATACTGCGTTTGAACAGCGATTACAGACAGAGTCAGCCGTTGAAGTGCTTATGTCCAAACAGCTAGAGATAGGCACTGCCAAGCAGTCATCATGGGTAACGAGTATTCCTGAGGATTCCATGTTGAGGCGTCATGTTCTGACTCTTCTACGCAACGAAATAGCGGATAGTCATGGATCTAGTCCGACTGATTCAATGCTGAAACGACATTTTAATACTATGCTGGATGCAGAGCTTGAAGAACGTATTGAGACGTTATCTGCTGATAACATCCAAAGAAAAAGAGTGAGTTTTCAAGAGATTCATGAAACTAAAGAATATCACGAGCATATACCGGAAGATTCTGCATTAAAAAGACATTTTCTGACCCAATTGCGGACAAAAATAGAGGAAAAATTACCACCAAAGCCTACTGATTTCAATCTCCTGCGCCATTATAAAACAATGGTTCAGGCAAAATTGGAACAGGATTTGGAAGAACACTATTCGTAAATTGATTGTAATTACTTGATGAGATGTACTTACCTTTGATATTCGGTTGCTTATTGTTATAAAGTGTCGTCCATATTTATTTGTATCGTAAACACTTGTTGCAGATCAGATGGGTATCAAAGGTTTGTCACTCAGCGAAAACGGAAAGAGCAGAGAGGCTGAAAAAATGCTTTACATCTAAATGATAACTGTTATCATTTGTGTGAGTTATTTTTAGGGTTCTTTCTTATGTATGTTTGTGTTTGTAAAGCTGTAACGGATAGCCAATTGGAAACGGCCATTAATGGCGGATTAAACACCCGTAGACAGCTATTTGACTGTTTGGGAGTGGGAAGCGATTGTGGAAAATGTAACAGTGAGATTCGTGAATTGATTAATCATCAGTTAGCGAATGAATTGACGACAATAGCTAAAAATAAATTAATTGCCTAGAAAAATGTACGAAATGGATTTGATAACTGTGATGAATATGGGGTTTGTTTGTATTCAACGATTGTAAGAATGCAGAGTAGTGCAGGATCGGTTATCGGGAAAGCAGCGGGAAGGTTGAGCCGCTGGTTTTCTATAGCTAGATGTGTCAGTCGGGATTTATTCCGCTGTGATGTAACAGATCATGCTATATTTCGTTGAGAAACTACAAACACTCTATAGGAGATCGGAATGAAGGGTGACAGTAAAGTCATTGAGTATTTAAATCAGGCGCTGGAGAATGAGCTGGCGGCTATTAATCAATATTTTTTACATGCCAGGATGTATAAAAACTGGGGGTTGGATAAACTCAACGAAAAAGAATACCACGAGTCGATTGATGAAATGAAGCATGCCGATCAACTCATTGAGCGCATTTTGTTTCTGGAGGGATTGCCTAATCTGCAAAAATTGGGGAAACTGATGATAGGCGAGAACCCTGAGG